>NZ_JBNDMK010000007.1:0-256164 GCF_050436545.1 Paraburkholderia sp. GAS41 | reverse complement strand
TTCGACATGCGCCGTAGTTTACGAGTCTGCCGCGCGGTTTACAACATCGATAATGCGGCGGTGCGGCGGGGCTGCCGCCAGTCGATGCCCTCAAGGAGCATCGACAGTTGTGCGGAGCTCAGATGGACCTTGCCACCGTCCGCCTTGGGCCATATAAAACGACCCCGTTCAAGCCGCTTAGCGAGCAGCCAGATTCCATCCTCCGTAGCCCAGAGAATCTTTACCAGATCGCCGCGACGGCCCCGGAAGACGTAGACGTTGCCGCCCAGCGGATTCTCCTCAAGCGCGGTTTGCACCTTCGATGCCACCCCCTGGAATCCGCATCGCATATCAGTGACGCCCGCAGCGAGCCAGATGCGCGTGCCTGCCGGTAGGGAGATCATGAGCGCAGACTGCCCAGCACGATCCGCAGCATATCGGCATCGACCTGACCGTCTACTTTAACCACCGCACGACCTATCCGGATCTCGATCGTGCCGACAGGTGGTTCAGGCTTCGCGCTCTGCACTTGCACTTCTGCCGGGGCTGATGCGATGACCTCCGTCGGCGTGTCGCTTCGCAGTACGACCGGAATAAGCCCGGCAGATCGAGCTTGCTGATCGGCCAGATATCGCCGCCGCCAGGTGAACAGCATGTTCGCGTTGATGCCATTCTCCCTCGCCAGCTTTGCGACTGATACGCCCGGCTCGCAAGCGGCCGCTGCCAGTCGCTCACGTAGCTCGCGGGGGTAATTCGGGCGCCCCGTTCGTGTACCCGGCTTCTTCTCTGCAGACTGTGTCAAAGTGATGCCCATCAGATCGGAAATGATGGACATCACTTTGATGTCGCCCTCAGCCAGCGTCTATAACGGCCGGGACGAGCCGCTTACGCAGAAGCGGTAGCGTGAACCGGCAAAAAATCATGGGGGTGTGATTTATGACGTTGGGTGTCCGGCCAGGCATGAGCGCCTGCGCCTTTATCACGGATGGGCTTTATCGGTATCTGAAAGAGCATCGGCGCGAGGAACCTGTGGAACTGGTTCTTCATCCCGAGCACAAGCGCATGCTGTGTGATGAACTGCACATGCGACGCTCGGGCGTCCAATTCGACGGGTGCGAATTCAATGGCATCCCGGTGCCTGAAGACCCATGCTGCCGTACGCCTGGCTGGTCACGGAAGACGGGCAGCGCTGGGAGCTGTCGCCCTATCATCGCGCGTCGTGGGAAATGTTCCTGACGTTCCCCATCGTGTGTGCACCGCAGCGTGCACAAGCAACTGAGATTGACCGGGTTCAACGGACAGATTTGCAGTTGGGTTTAGTGTGATGTTGAACCTCCCGGGAGTGTTGAGTCGCGGGTTGTCCACGGCCGGGCGGCGGGTCACCTGTCACGACCATGGCGCTGCCCGGCGGTGGGCAACCGTGATCTGCATACCGTAATCGAGGTATAGAGTCACGTACCGTCAACGAGTCGAATCGCAACCGCCGTCAACAGCACACGCATGCCTAGATCATGCGTGTGCAACCCGAAGACCTTATCCCATCCCCCTAGTTCGACAACGAAACATAAGGCGAAGTCAACGGCGTCGGCGGGAACGGTTGCAATCCAGCCTGCTTGGTAAAGCTATACCGCACATAAACCGCACCCAGCCACTCGCGATATTGATAAGCATTGCCGAGCGAAGCCGTCGCGCCCACCGCCAGTTGTGGCGCGAGTTGATATTCGCCCACCGCGTTGAACGAGTAGGCGACGCCCGTCTTGCTCTGCCCGGGATAAATTCCGTTGGAGTCGGGGGCATTGCCGGCATTGACGAGTGCGTTCTGCAGTCTGGCTGAGGTCCCGTCGCCCAGCGGGAAGTAAGACGACGCATCCTCGCGATAATGCTGCACGCCAATCGAACCCTTGACGTCATACGTGAAGCTGCCGTTACGGCCAGTCCATTCCACCGGCAGATTCAGGATCACATACTGTTGCGGACTGAAATAACCACCCTGTCCATACGTGAAGTAGGAGAGGTTCCGGTTATAGCCCATCAACGTGGTATTCAGGCCGATCGTCAGCGTCTGGTCAGCGTCTTTCAGCAGACGCGTATACACGCCGCCGCCGCCTTTGATGGCCGTGTTGGCGGACACGTTGTAGCCGTCCAGAAACTGGTACGCCGCATTTGCGTACAAGCCGCTCGTGCCATCGTCCCAACTGAGCGTGGCGAGTGCGCCGCTGGACGTTACGCCGCCCCATTCGATATTCGCCGACTGGTCGCGCGTGCCGGCATAGGAGAGCAGGCTGTCCGTGACCGCGCGTCGCGCGACGGCCAGCGAGTACGACACCTGGTCAGTCAAGGTGCCGTTGTATTGCAGGCCACCGACGCCCGTCACCTCGCGAAAACCAAGCGGCGTCACGCCCGCGTCGCCGCTGATGCTTTTGTTCTGATACCCGACCGAGAGCCCCACGCCGTTGGCAGTCTGCGAACCGTAGGCTCCCGCGTTCGAAGCGGTGCCCGAGCCAAAACGGGCCAGTGTTTGCGGCTGGTTGGTCGCCGTGCCCGCGTCGAGCGTCACAGGTGTCGCCGTGACGATGACATGACCGTTGCCGGCCTGGATGCGCCCCTGGATGGGTGCTTCGATATCGGTCAAATCCGACAAGCCGTCTTCGCCCGCACGATTACGAAACACGATGCCGCCCGACACGGTACTCGTCTGCTCCCGATTGACCTGGGCCAGTTCTTCCGCAACGCCGAGCGTCTGTGCATTGGCGACGTTGGCGGGCGATGGCGCGTAACTGCCGCCGGGCGCGGCTTGTGCCGCGGGCGCCTGCGGGTAGTAGGCCTGGGCGTATCCAGCGGGCGGCTGCGGAATGTACGGTTGTTGCGGGTAGTAGCCTTGATTGCCGTAGTTCTGCTGCGCATACGCTTGCTGCCCGTATGCCTGTTGCCCGTATGCCTGTTGCCCGTACGCCGGTTGCCCGTATGCCGGCTGCTGCGGATACGGTTGCGGTACGTAGGGCTGCTGTTGCAGATACGGAGGTTGTCCATATCCCTGCTGTTGCGGATACGCTTGCTGTCCATAATACGGCTGCTGCGCATACCCTTGCTGCCCGTTCGGTGCCTGCGCATACGCTTGCGCCGCGCCGTTTGCATTGCGCGCAGGTGCATGGTTGCGGGTCGTCGTCGACTTCTTGCTCGCTCTGGGCGGGTTACCTGGCAGTGCTGGGTAGTTGGCTTGCGCTTGCCGCTGCGCACCGGCGTTGGCTTGCGCCTCGCGGGCCGCGGGCGACATCGGCCATGGTGTTGACACGTAGGGCGCCGATGCCCCATAGGGCGCCGCATCTTGCGGATAGGGCGCGTTATAGGGCTGCTGCGGATACGGCGGCTGAACCGGCGCCTGGCCCTGTCCAGGATACGGCTGCAAAGGCGCGGCGGCATACGCACCGCTCTGGCTCGATCCGTAGTTGTCCGGACCATAGCCGCCGGTGCCGTTACTGGAGCGCGGGATACCGGACGGACTGGCTGGCGCGGTATAGGGCGCAGTGTAGGGCGCGGAATAAGGCGCCACATACGGTGAAGGCTGCTGGGGCGGCGGATAGATCGGCACGGTCTGCGTCGGATAGGAAGACTGCGAATACGGGGACGCTGCTGGCGCGGCATATGGCGCCGTTACGTTGGCGTTGAAACCGCCGCCTGTGGGCGGTGCTACACCTGCGCTGGTGGCACCGTCGGCGTCGGCCGGTGCATCGATGGCGGTTTTTCCCTCGAACGGATTGGTGCCGGGCAACGGCGTCGCGCCGATCCTGCGCATCGCCACTTCCCAGCCACGGGGGACATTGCTTGCCCCGGCGCGCTGGGCGTGGCTCATCAGCGGCGTGTTGGCGGCGATCAGCGCACGCTGCAAATAGGTCGACGCCAGCGTGAGCTTGCCCTCGGCGCGGTACATGCGTCCGACGGCGGCCAGCACGCCGGGATCGTCCGGTGCGGTGGCGAGCGCCTGGGTGGCAAGCGATTCCGCGTAACCGAAGTCCTTCGCGCCGGTCGCCGCGGGAAGCGCGGCCAGCATCAGACTCAGATCGTCCGGACGGCGCGTGAGCGCCACGCGGTAGCTGGCCAGCGCGTTGCGGTCGTCGCCAGCCGACGAATAGAGACGCCCGAGCGCGGCCTGCAGATCGGCGTTGTCAGGCATGGCGGCAAGCCACGGCGCGATCACGTCGTAAGCGCTCGCGAGATCGCCGCGCTGGCGCACGGCGTCGCATTGCCGCACCACGATCGCCAGATTCAGATTGCCGAAATTGGTGCGCTGTTCCGGGGTCAACTGCATCGCCGAGAGTTGCCGCATCACCGCGCCTAGTTCGGCATCCTGATGAGTGGCGAGCAGAATGCCGGCGTATTGCAGCAGCAGATCCGTATTGCCCGGCGCGGCATTCATTGCGCTGCGCACGAGTCCGAGCGCGCGGCCCGAATCGCCGGCCTGCTGGTAAGCCGCCGCCAACACGCCGATCAGTTCCGGGCTACCGGCTGCCACCGGCTCCGCGGCCGCGAGCGTGGCGAAGGCCTGCGGGGTTTGCCCGCTCTTCGCCATCTGGATGGCGAGGCTCGTCTGCTGATGCACCCACAGGCGGTGCTGCAAGGTGGTCATCGCGTCGGTGCGCTGGGCCACCGGAATGCGGTCCAGTTGCGCGAGTCCAACCGACCAGTCCTGGGTTTCCGCCGACAGCAGCGCGCTCGCATAGAGCGCGTCGGTCATGTCGGGATGAGCCGCCAGCAAACCGTCCATCATGCTGCGCGCATTGCCCACGGCGCCCTGGCGCACATAAATCCGCGCAAGGTCGAGCCGCAGCCACGGATCGTCAGGATTGCTGAGCAGGGCGTCTTCGAACAGACTGCGTGCCGCGCCCAGATCGCCCCGTGCTTCCGCCGCGCGTGCCTGGGCGGCCTGCGCTTCGCCACGCAGGCGGTCGATGCCGCCCGCTTTCGACTGCTGCTCGGCGTTGAGCTGATTGGCGAACTGCAGCGCTTCGTCGCCACGGCCTTGCGCGGCGAGCGCGCCGACCAGGCCGCGAATCGCATCGGGATTGTCGGCCTGGCGGCGCAGCGCCATCCGGTAAGCCTGTTCCGCGCCGACCGGGTCGCCGTTGTTCAGCAGCATCTCGCCAAGCAGCACCTGCGCGGTGACGTCGGACGGGTTGACGGCGATGGCGCGCTCGAACAGGGACTTGGCCTTGGCGAACTCGCCATTGCTGCGTGCACCGAGCGCTTCGCTGGTGTAGGTCCAGTAGTTCGCGCTCAACAGCGCGTCTTTCCAGCGCGCCGGATTGGCGCCGCGCGAGGCGCGCTCCAGGTAGTCGCGCGCTTCGGAGAAATGTTCCTGCTTGAGCGCGGCGATGCCCATGCCGCCGAGCGCGTCACCGTCGTTCGGGCTTGCCGTCAGCACCGACGAAAACTTCGCGCGGGCCGTGACGAGATCGCCGCGATCGAGCGCGGCAAAGCCATCGGCGATGGTGTGGCCGCGCGCGTCGACGGCAGCGTTTTGCTGGGCCCGTTCGCGGGCCGCGTCATCCTGCTGCACCATCGAATCGGAGCGCGCCTTGACTGCCGCGTCGTCAGGCACGAGCTGCAGATAGGTCTGGTAGAGCGGCGCGTCGGAGGCGCGTGCGTCGAGCCACAGCAGTGCCTGGCGCCAGCTTTTGCGCGCGGCAGCGCCCACCGCGCTGTCGCTGGAGAGCTTCGCGAGCTGGGCGATGCCCTCGCGGCGCGTCACATCGCGATACGTCAGATGCTGGGCGTAAGCGAGCGCGTAGCGTGGGTCGTCGGGATTCTGCTGTGCGAGTTGCTGCAGCCCGCGGCGTGCCTGATCCCAGCCCTGCGGCGTGGCGGCCAGCGCCTGGTAGTACTCGAGCTGCAGTTCGGGCGTGGCGGGCTTGCCTTCGAGCGCGCGCTGATACTGCTGCACAGCGCTCGCGCTCTGGCCGCTTTGTTGCAGGCGGCGCGCGTCGTTGACGGTCTGGTCGCGCAGACTGCTTTCGCCGAGACGCCGGCCGAGTTCGTCGATGTTCGGATAGTTCGGCGCCGCTTCCCGCAGGCGCGCCAGATACTGCTGCGCGCCGCTGCCGTCCTTGCGGTCGGCGAGCACCATACCCATACCGAACAGGGCATCGGGCTGCTTGGGATCGATCCGCAGCACCTTCTGCCAGGCCTGCTCGGCGAGGTCGCCGCGGTGATGGGTTTGCCAGTATTTGCCCTGGTCGATCAGCACGTTGAGCGGATCGGCCGCGGCCTGGGCAAACACGGCGGTGGGCAGCGTCGTGGACGCGACGCTAACGAGGCTCAGCGCCAGCGTGAGGGCGCTCAATCGCATGCATTTCTCCAACTCGGCACCAGCCGGCCGGCATCGTCGAAGCGATAGCGGCCGTCGATGAATCCTGTGCCGAACAAGCCCAGCACACGATCGTAATAGACCGGCTCGTGACCCGCGACGGGGTTGTCGAGCGCGGCCAGATGGCTGCGCGCGAGGCCGAGATCGCGTTCGTCGCCGAGCGTCTTGAAGTACGGCGCAAGCGCGCCCCAGTAACTGAGCGGCCCTTCGCCGCTGACGACGCCGGTGGTCACGGCGACCTTTTCGGGCGGGAAGCCGGCCTCGGTGACCTGCAGGCGCATGCCGCCGAGCGCGGCAAGCCAGGGCTTGGCCAGCGGATCGTCAGGCGCGGCCATACCGGCCCACAGGTACGCGCGGATCGCGTCGTAGCTGCCGGTGTCGCCGGTCTTCGGGTCGACCACGAACTGGCCCGCGCGCCAAGCTGCCCAGTCAGGCACGAAGCCGTGCGGCGAAGTGGCCTTGACGAGCTGATAGGCGTTGTCGGCCAGTTTGCTCCACGGGCCGCCGGGCACCGCTTTGGCGAGCGCGCGCAGTATCGGCAGCGGCAAATAGCTGGGATTGAGGCGCGTCACGTCGCCGCTCTGGAAGCCTTGCGGACCGGGCAGCAGCATCGGGCCGAGGCCGGCCAGACTGACGACTTCCTTGCTGGCGATCTGTCTGGCGAGCGCCTCGCCGAGCGCCGTATAGTGCTCGTCGTTCCAGAGGCGGCCGGCTTGCAGCAGGTCGTAGGCGATCCACAGGTCGGAGTCCGAAGCAGAATTCGGATCGAGCACGCCGTACGAGCCATCCGGCTTTTTGCCCCATTGCCACGAAGGCAACCGCACATTCTGCACATCGAACTGATTGCCCGCGAGATTGGTGCGGGTCCAGTCGAGCAGGCGGTCGAAGGTGGCGCGGTCGTTGGCGACCAGCGCGAAGAACATGCCGTACGACTGACCTTCCGAGGTGGTCTGCTGGGTGGGCGTCGAATAGTCGATCACGCGCCCGTCGGCCTGCACGAAGCGTTCGACGAAGGTGCGATAGCCGGGCCAGTCGCATTGCGCAGCAGTCGCGGCCACCGTGGCGTTCGGCAGCACGGACGTCATGCTGGCGACGAGGCCTAAGGCGAAGGCGAGGGGCGCCGCTTTTAGTTTGACCGGCATCTCAATCTCTCAGGCGGCGCGCCGCGATCGAGCGCAGCGCACGGTAAAACAGCGCGGCGATGATCAGCGCGGCCAGGACGCCGCCGAGCAGCAGCAGAAGCGGATGCGACGACAGGGCCCAGCGCATGTATTCCTGCGGCGAGAGGTGGCCAATGTAGTACGCCGAACCATTCGAAGTAATGGTCACGCCGCGGTTATGGATCACCGCCATCGCACCTTGAATCTGCGGCAGCACATCGGCATCGAGCAGCGCGGCGCTCAGATCGACATCCGACTGTCCCGCGGCACTGATCAGCGCCACGGCGCTGCGGTCCTTCTGCAGCGGCGATTCGAAGCCGGTGATCAGCGCCGCTCCGTTCGAACTCACCAGCGAGAGGTCGGCGCGCGCCGGCGCGCGTTCGAGGCCGCGCTCGCCGTGCCACCAGTCTTCCAGTTTGAAGACGATGTCCGACAGTTCGAATGTGCGCGTATCGCCGTCGCTCGAGAAGGGCATCGACTTGGCCCAGCGTTGCAGCAGCGGCTGGTGCCCAGGGCCGCCGAAAATCAGCAGGTCCTTGTCGGCGAACTGGTCGACCTGGTCGGCGTTGGCCACGGTCACGCCGGTGACGGGATAGCCGGTCGACGCGCCCATCCGGCCCATCTCGAGCAGGTACAGGCTGTAATCGGCCGAATTCGCGTCGTTCGGCAGGATCACGGCGGTTTCGGACAGATCGGCCATCCGCGTAAACGGGAAGCCGCTATTGGCGAACGCGGCCAGATCGGGCAACGCCATGTAGTGCGGGAACGACGACAGGTCGATGGTCGAGTTCGGATCGATCGAGCCCACGACGTTATCGAGCAGGCGGCCGTGGCATTCGCCGGTGTTCGGAATGTCGTAGTAGAAATGGAAGCGCAACTGTGCCCGCGGCGTGAGCAGCAGCGGCGGGATATGCACGGTGCGGCGCGCCTCAGCGCTCTTGTCCGGCAGGATGGTGCTGAAATAGCGGCCGAGGTCGAACATCGACGCCGGCTTGGCCGGAATCGGCAGCGACTGCACGAAGCCGTCGTTGATGCTGATGTTCAACGACGAGCGGTCCGGCGCCGGGCGCACGGTATAGCGATAGCGCAGATCGATCGGCGCGCCCTTGGTGTGCCACATGAAGAGATCGGGCGGCACGCGCAGATTCACGCGCACGGCGTCCGCATCGTAGCCGGCGACGCTCAGATCGCGCGCCTCAGCCAGCTCGCCGAAGCGCACCGGGCGGTTGGTGGGCAGCCAGTTCGGTGCGTCGTACGGCACGCGCGGGCCGAGTTCGTTGAGTTGCGTGATCGTCGCGCTTTCGCCGGAGAGCACGCTCTGGCCGACGCCGAGCGCTTTCGCGGCGGTCTTCAGTTCGGCTTCGTTGCGCCCGAGCACCAGCAGCAGTTTGCCGCGCACGGGCGCTTCGCGGTCCACCACCGCAAGGGTGGGGCCTGAGATGGCGGGAATCGTCACGCCGGCGGGCCGTTGATCGGCCGTGGCAAAGATCACGGCATTGCCCGACAGCGGCACTTCGTCGACTTGAGCGGGGAACCGTGCGCCGCGATAGCCCGCCAGCGCGCCGAACCACGAGGCGACGATGCCGGCCGATTCCAGTGTTTCGGCGCCCGGTTTGGCCGGAAACACGAACGGCAGTTCGAGACGACGCACGTCGCGGCGATCGAAGAACGGCTGCGGCAGCGCGGCCAGATCCGGCTTGCTGGTGAGCGAGGCGTAAGTCAGATCGAGCGAACTCGCATTGCTGACCGTGGCCCACAGCGACGAATTGGCCGGGTCCTCGCACTGCTCCGTATAGTGGCCGATCAACTGCACGTTCAGGTGATTGAATTCGGTGATGAAGCGCGGATCGATCGAGATGTCGCGCGCCACCAGCATGCCGGCCTGGTCGTGCGGCACCGGCAGGGTGGCCGCCACTTCGCCGTTGATCAGCACCTTCAGTTGCGAGATCGCCGGCAGCAGGGCGGGCGAATAGCTATAGACCAGATGCAGGATCGCGCCGGTCACCACTTCGTCGCTGCGCACGGAGAAGGCAATGCCGTTCTGGCCGTCGGTGCCGCGCAACTGCAGCGGATCGAGCGCGCCGAAGTCGGCGAAGGTCAGGGTCTGGCGGCGTCCGCCCGGCACCAGCGTGCCCGGCTCGGCGGTGGTCGGCGTCCTGATGCCGGGCGCCTTCACCGAGGAGGCGGCGAGTGCCGGGGTCGGCGTCGCCTGCGCGGGCTGGACGATTGCGTTGGGATCGAACGGGACCGCGGGGCCAGGCGCCGGCACGTTGCCCACTCCAGTGGCGCCCGGCAAACCCGGCGTACCCGGTGTTCCCGGCGCCGCAGCGACATGCGTCGAACTCGCAACGAGCTCAGCGGCCGACGCCAGCGGTGCCGCGAAGGCGGTCTGAAAAGCCAGCCAGCAGGCGAGTCCGCGGATGAGACGGCGCGAACGCAGGCGCGTTGCCCATTCCGTCATGTCGCACTCGCCTGGCAAGGGTCGAATCCGTGTCTGCGCAATGCGTTTGCCCATAGGTCAGTCTTTTTTCGTTTTCAGCTTTTTGACGTCGATTGGGCGGCTCCGCTTCGAGCCGCGCAGGTCTTCGTAAAGGTGTTCGAAGAGGCCGGTAATACCGCGTACGCCGACCAGCAACACGTGCGACAGTCCGCGCAACGGCGCATCCTGCTGGCGCCCTTCGGCCCAGCCCATCCAGGCGTCGGCACGCGCGAAGGTGGACTTGACGAACTCGTATTCCTGCTCGCGCGACATCTCGTCGAAGCGCAGGCCGACTCGTCCGGGTGCAGTGAAACCGACCGTCGCAGGGAAGGCGTATTCTTCGTCGCCGCGAAACAGGGAGACCGTCACGCGTTCGTGCATCGGCACCTGGATGCTGGCGGGCAACTCCACGCCGACACCGCCTTCCGAGTAATCGATGGTCTGGCAGGCCAGCGTGCGGCCCGTCGAGAATTTCAGCATCACCGGCATTTTCATCGCCACGCGGTGCACGGCGCGAATCTGGCGGCGCTCGCTTGCCGCGGCCACGCTCGCACCGAGGATCAGCATGTTGTAGCCGGTCCACGCCAGATTGAGGATCGTGGTCTGCACTTCGCTACGCAGTCCCAGGTTCAGATAGATATGCACGAGACCGGTGACGAAGCCGGCGAGGTTCAGCAGCAGCAGGAACAGATAGGGACGTGAGATGGCCCAGTCGAAGTAGTTCTTCTCGATCTGGCCGCCCTTAGCCGTCACGTTGAATTTGCCGAGCTTCGGGTTGATGAGCGCGAGCAGGGTCGGCGCGGTGATGTACGATGCCAGCACCGATTCATAAACCTCGGCCCAGAACGAATGCCGGAACAGACGCTGCATGCGCGAGTTGGTGATGCTGGCGTGCATCATGTGCGGCAGCGCGTAGATGGCGATCGAACTGGCAGCCGCTTCGATCACGTGTGCGCCGAAGAACAGGAACGACAGCGGCGCGGTCAGGAACACGAGGCGCGGCACGCCGTAGAAGAAGTGCATCATCGCGTTCAGGTAGCACAGCCGCTGGCCGATCTTCAGTCCTTTGCCGGTCAACGGATTGTCGATGCGGAAAATCTGCGTCATGCCGCGCGCCCAGCGGATCCGCTGGCCGATGTGGCCCGAGAGGCTTTCGGTCGCAAGCCCGGCCGCCTGGGCGATGGCGAGATACGCGGTGGTGTAGCCGAGGCGGTGCAGCTTCAACGCGGTGTGCGCGTCTTCGGTCACCGTCTCGACGGCGATGCCGCCGATTTCCTCGACCATCGTGCGACGCAATAGCGCGCATGAGCCGCAGAAGAACGTCGCGTTCCACAGGTCGTTGCCGTCCTGCACGAGCCCATAGAACAGCTCGCCTTCGTTCGGTACCTTGCGGAAGGTGCCGAGATTGCGCTCGAACGGATCGGCCGAGAAGAAATGGTGCGGCGTCTGCAGCATCGACAGCAGCTTGTCGCGCAGGAACCAGCCGAGGCCGATCTGCAGGAACGAGCGGGTGGGGATGTGATCGCAGTCGAAAATCGCCAGATATTCGCCCTGGGTGATCTTCAGCGCTTCGTTGATGTTGCCGGCCTTGGCGTGGCGGTTGTGCGTGCGGATCGTCCAGTTAACGCCGACTTCCTCGCAGAACGCCTTGAAGTCCGGACGGCGGCCGTCGTCCAGCACGTGGATGGCCAGCTTGTCGGCCGGGTAGTCGAGCGCGAGCGCGGCGTAGATGGTCGGTTTGACGACCGAGAGCGGCTCGTTATAGGTGGGGATGAAGACGTCGACGGTCGGCCAGGCGCTGCGGTCGGCCGGCAGCGGCATGGGCTCGCGCTTGAGCGGCCACGCGGTCTGGAAGTAGCCGAGCACCATGACGATCGCCGAATAGACCTCGGCTGCGACCAGCAGCAGACCCCACACGGCATCGAGCGGACGTTCCCAGTAGGTGGTGGTGGTCAGGCGCCAGAACATATAGCGGCCCGTGGCGACCAGCGACAGCATGATCATCACGAGCGTCACATAGCGGCCCTGCAGGCGGCGAAACAGCAACGCGCAGACGAAGCAGCAGGAGGCGAACGTCAGTTGCTCATAGAACGCGAGCGGGACCGTCACCACGAAATACAGAATCACCAGCGCGAACAGCGTCAGGCACACCACGACCGGCATGCTGTTCCACAGGCGCGCGTCGACAAGGCGTTCGAGCCGCGAGGGTGCGGCGGCGGGTTCCGTACTGCGTGCTTGCGGCGTGCTCATGCGACGCTCCCAGGCGAAACAGCAATCGAGTCGACCCGCGACATCAGCCACTGGCTGCAGGCGCGGAAATCGGCGGCGGCCTGGCTGAGCGGATCGTAGTGGATCAGCGTGGTGTCGCAGGCGAGCGACTCGCTGACGCCTTCATCCTGATGGATCACGCCAGGGAAGAGTTTCTCGCCGAGCAGATGACGCAACACCTTGAGGACGTCTTTGGTCAGCTGGCGCGACTGGTCCACCTGGTTGATCACGTAACCCACGCCGCCGAACTCGGGGCGCGGCGCGGCATACGCTTCGATCATCCGCTCCATCTGCGGAATCGCCGCGTATGAGGCGGCGTCCGCCAGCACCACATTCAGCGCGAAGGTCCCCGCGCACAATGCGGTGCGCGTATAGACCGACGAGCCCGGCGGTGTGTCAATGACCACGATGTCGTTGGCGTCGAGCCGCAGGGTAGCGAGCGACTGGGCGAGCCACTGTGGCTCGTGATCGACATACGCTTCGAAACGGCGCCGGTCGTCTTCGAGGACCGCGCCGTACGGCAGCACGGTCACGCCGTCGACGCCGTCGAACATGACGCTTTGCCATGCATCGCCGCTCAAGGTGGCGCGCGACAAACCGTCGATACTGTCGAGCGGGACGCCGAAGTGCAGACGCAAGGCGTTTTGCGGATCCAGGTCGAGCGCGATCACGCGCCGGCCACTGGTGGCGAGAACGGAAGCCAGGTTGGCGGCGAGCGTGGTCTTGCCGACGCCGCCTTTAGCGGAAACGACCGCGATGACTTTCATGAGCGACGCGGGCCGTTGGTCAGCCACGAATGAGGGGTGGGCGTGGCCGGCGTGGGGGCATCGCCACGCAAACGTCTGAACAACGAGCCGAGCGAAGCGGGCGTGGCTTCTGCTTCTGACAACGGGGCGGCGGGAGCTGGGCTGGGCGCAGCCGGCTTGAACAGCTGGCCGAGAATGGTCGAAGGCTGAACCGCGGGCGCGACCGGTGTAGCGGGTGCCGTAGCGCGTGGGGTGGAGGCGGTGAAGGCGGTTGAGGCGGGTTGGCTTGGAGCACGCGCGGGTGCGCTGGCGGCTCTAGTGGCAAACGTTGGCGCGGCAGGTGCGGCAAAAGCCACGGGCGTGGGCAAAGCGCGGGCAACTGGTGCTGGCATGGCGGCTGCGGCCGGCGCTGCGAATGCGGGCGCTGCGTGGCCAATCGGCGGCACGGGCGCGGCGAACGCGGACGCTGGGTTGCCAATGGGCGCCGCCGGCGCGGCGGCAAGCGGAGCGTGGGGCACCTGCGCAGCAGTCACTGCCAGCGGCTGTGCCTCGCTCTTGGCGGGCTCAGTATCGCCCGCTTGCGGCACGGCGGAAAAGCGCTCGGCGCCGCGCGGTGCGTCGACCTTGACGGCATTGCCGACCGGCGGAATCGTGCGTCGATGCGGCCGCGAAAACAGCGGCGTCTTGCCACGGAATTGCGCCGTGGTGGCGCGTCCGGCATCGGCGGAACCGCTTGCGGCTTGCGCGTTGCCTTGCGGCGCCTGCGCTGATCCGGCTTCACCGGCAGCTTGCGCGAGCGGATCGCCACGCATGGGGATGGCCGGAATGGCGGGTTGCGTCAGATCGAGCGTGACGAGCAGCGGCCAGCGCGTGCGTGCCGAACTCGCTTCGTTCTCGCGGCCGATCTCCTGATAGTCGCCCGCGTTGCCGCCAAAATGCCCGAAGAGGGTTTCAATGTCGCTGGAAGGACTCATGTCGCCGCCGTCTTGTTCATGTCTGTCTTGTCTTGCGTTATGCGCTTTTACCCGCTGCCTGCGCGGATAAAAATCCCCTGTTGCCGCATCTATGCCGGCTGGCGGCCGAGCCGGAATTCGATGGTTGCATACTCATCGAACCCGCTCGCCTGGGCGACCGACAGTCCTTCTGCACCCAATGCACTGAGCCACGTCTGGTACACGCCTTCGAGGAAAGCCGGCGTCCAGCTGAGCGCAGCAGAGCCGAACGCGTGCAACGGCGCACACGAATGGGCGATGCGCAGATAATCCGCTTCGTCCACGAGTTCGACGTAACCCCAATCCGTTTCCTGCCAGCGTGCATTCAGTGCCAGGGCGAGATCGTCGGTGGAGTTACACGGCGGTAACGGATGCGCTAGCGCGAAACGGCAACCCACGCGATACATCAACTGACGCAATTCGTCTTGCCCGATCTGCGCTTCGAACTCTTCTGCCAGTGCAGTGAGCAAGCCGCGCCATTGCGGGGAAATCTGGCGGTGGAGCAGGTAGTCGAGAGTAGGGACCATGTTTTCCGAAAAGGATGACCGTTAATCATCAAGCCGTTGTGACACGGGCGCCTAGTTACGGACATCTGAAAGTGTTGCTGGTAAGGCGCGCATTGCACGCGCTCGGCGGTTACTTTTACCTGTGCTGCCGGATAAAAAGTGACCGCAGCCTCTCAATCCGCAGTCTACTGAAGAGAAAAACATTTCGCTACCACTGGTCTGAAGGAAGTTATAGGGGCTTACGCACGCTGCCCACGAACGGATGCAATCTCCCCGTGGATTTATTACCGATGCATGAGCCGATAAGGCGGCCCTCCGACTGGCCGTCATCCACGGAATCGCGTCGACTACTTAAGCAATGCGTGTAAGACCTGGTGAGACTGTTGAGCAGTTGCGTCATCCAGCGGCCCTGCCGTGCCTCGCCTGAGCTTGCTCCGTGGGATGCCGCTTACGGTATTGCAAGCCTCTCACGTAGTAGCGGTCGGACCTCGGGCGCATCGGCCATCAAAATTTGTTTGATGGAAGGCATTAATATTTGTCGGACAGTTGCCGTTATGCATTGGCAGAGCGACGGAACTGGCCTGATGACTATCAAAATGCTTTCCACCTCACCGCAACACATGACCGATGCCCATTTGCGTCACCGCTTTCATCGTCGTTCGCTGGAGCAGCAGCGTCCGTTGTCGACGGTCACCATGGCTTTCACGGTCGTCGCCACACTGCTGTTCGTCCTTGCCCGCAACCTGGTGGCCGGCCCGTCCGTCGCATTGGCTTACCGGATTGGCTGCGTCCTGCTTCTCGCCGTGCTGGTGGCCGGTGTGCGCCGGGCCCGCAGCACGGGCGTGTTCGGCTTCCTCGGTGTCGCTTACACGGTGGTGCTGGTCCTCGTCATTGCCTTGAACGTCTCGGGCGTCCAGCAGCCGTTGCTTTGGGCGCTGCCGGCGCTGGTGGCGATTCCGATCTGCTCGGCGCCGCTCTGGCTCACGCCGATGCACTTCTTCGTGGGGACGGCGGTTTTTTACTCCGGCGGTCTACCGCTGCTGTTCGAACAGCAGCCGCAGATCCACGATGCGAATGTGGTGGCATGGCTGTGGGTGCTGATCGGCGCGCCGACCGCGGCGGTGTTTCACTTCGGCTTCTACGGGTTCCGGCGCGATCATTTTCTGCTCGAGAACCGCCTCGCCCAACTGGCCGCCACCGATCCGCTGACCGGTTTGCAGAACCGCCGCGCCTTCATGGATCAGGCTGAGCGGCGTCTGGCGGCGCTCGGTGAAGCGGCCGAGGTGTGCGCGATTTTCGTCGACATCGACTCCTTCAAGTCGCTCAACGATCAGTTCGGCCATGCAGCGGGCGACCAGACGCTGTCCGAGGTCGCCCACGTCCTGATGGACCATACGACCGGGCAGGACAGCGTGAGCCGGATCGGCGGAGAAGAATTCGCGGTGTTGCGGCCTGGCGGGCTCGCTTCGGCGCTGGAGTTGGCCGAGCGCCTGCGCGGCGGCATCGCCGGAATCGAGCGCCCAGATGGTTACGTGACGGCGAGCTTCGGCGTGGCCGAGCGTCGCGCGGGCGAGAGCATCATGACCTTGCTCGATCGTGCCGACGAAGCGCTGCTGCGCGCCAAGCAGTCCGGCCGGAACCGCGTGTGCGCCGAGCGCGCCATCCCGTTCGATCCGCTGCAACTGCTGGGTCGCGGCAAGCCCGGCGATCCGGACGATGCATCGGCAAGCGTGCGGCCCAGGTGGGACGACTACTATCTGACCTCGCATTTCCAGCCCCTCTACAGCTTGTCGCATCAGAAGCAGGTGGGCTTCGAGGCACTCCTGCGCGGCGAACAGGACGACGGCACGCTGGTGCCGCCCGCAGTGCTGTTCGCGCCGCGCCCATTGAGCGACGAAGGTGCGCTCGATCGCGCTAGTCACGCGGTCCATCTCGGCAATGCGGAGCGGCTGATTCCCGACGAGGCGTGGATTTTTCTCAACATTTTGCCCGCGACCTTCGTGGCGCACGGCTATGCGGACCAGCTCGCCGGCATCGTTCGTCTGGCCGGGCTCGAACCGGACAGGATCGTCCTCGAAATTCTCGAGTCGCATGGCGGCAGCGTCGACGAGATGTCGCAAGCGGCGGCGCGCTACCGCGAGCATGGCTTTCTGATTGCGGTGGACGACTTCGGCGCGGGGCAATCGAATCTGGATCGTCTGTTCCGGATTCGCCCGGACTTCGTCAAGCTCGACGGCGAACTGATTCGCGCCACGATTCCGGGCACCCAGCAATCCATCTTGCCCAAGCTCGTTTCCCTGTTGCATCAGGCGGGCATGCTGGTGGTGGTCGAGGGCGTCGAGACGACCGAGGAGCTGATTCTGGCGGTCGAGTCGAACGTTGATTTCGCGCAAGGCTTTTTGCTGGGCCGGCCGGCGGCACAAATCGGGCCGCCGGATTCGGTCAACCGTCTGATCGACCGCTCGTTCGACGTGATTGCGCAAGGCCGGGCGCACCTGCATGCGTTGTTCGAGAGCGAGATCGAACCGTACCGCTTCGCGCTGCGTAACGCCGCCGATGCGCTGCTGAACGGTGTCAGCATGGAGGAGGCCTTTGCGGATCTGGCGCGGCATCAACTCTGCATCAGCTGTTTCATCCTGGACGACCGGGGGCGGCAGATCGGCCTGGAACTCCCTGGCGTCGCCGGGCACACGCTCGGCGATTCACTGGAGCCGGTCGCGGACCCGCGCGATGCGCGCTGGGACCATCGTCCGTACTTTAGAAACGCCGTACTGCTGCCTGGTGTGCCGGTAGCCAGTAATCCTTATCTATCGCTAGCGAGCGGGCGGCCTTGTATCGCAGTGACGCTGGCAATCCAGTCGGCGGAAATGCGCTGGGTCGTGGGGGCGGAGCTGGATTGGTCCTCGAACCATTTGCCCTGGCCCGCCAGCGAGTGAGCGTCGCGCTCAGCTTCGATCCCGGCGCGGCGTCTGTGTCGAACCGCGCACGATCAGTTCCGGCGCCGAGGTGACACAGACGCGCGGCGCTTTGGCGGCCGCCCGGGCACCGCGTGGCGACGCTTCGATCAGTTCGCGCAACAGGGACACCGCCAGTTCGGCCGCTTCGACGGTCGGCACCGCGACGGTCGTCAGGGCGGGGCGCGATTCCTGGGCCAACTGAATATCGGTAATGCCAACGACCGAGAGATCGTCGGGTACCTGCAAACCGAGATCGGCGGCGGCGTGCAGGGCGCCGAGCGCCGGCAGGTCGTTGGTGGCGAAGATGGCGGTCAATTGCGGTTGCGCTTCCAGCAAATCGCGCGTGGCCAGATAGCCGCCCCGAGTCGTGTCGCGCGCGTAACGCACGGGCGTCTGGTCGACATCGAGACCGGCCGCGCGCACCGTATCGACAAAGCCGTCGTAACGCGCCGCGTGGATGCCGGCCGCCTTGCTGCCCACAATCGCGCCGATCCGGCGGTGCCCCAGTTCGAGCAGATGCTGCGCGGCTAACTGGCCGGCAAGGCGGAAATCGACGGCCACGCACGGCAAGCCAGGCGGCTCGTGTGGACGCTCCCACATGCACAGCACGACCGGCGCGCCGCGCGCCTCGGTCTTGTGCAGATCGGCGAAGTCGAGATTGGCGTTCATGACCAGCACGCCCTCGGACAAGGTGCCGGCAATCTGCTCCAGATAGGCGCGGCCCGCCAGCGGATCTTCGTTCGTATTGCAGATGATCAGGAAGTGGCCGCTGTTGCGCGCCGCACGCTCGACGGCCAGCGCGAACTCCGGATAGAACGGGTTGGCAATGCTCGAAACCATCAGCGCGATGGTGGGCGCGCGGCCTTCGGCCAGCGCGCGCGCCGCAAGGTGGGGCTGGTAGCCGAGCGCTTCTACTGCTTCGAGAACCCGTTGCCGGGTCAGCGCGCCAACCCGTCCGCGATTGCGCAACACGTTGGACACCGTGGCCGGCGTACATCCGGCGCGATGCGCGACTTCACTCAGTGTGGGCATAGATCGCTCACTATATGGGACGATTTCTCAAAATTTGCGTCCTGTCAAAAGGCGCGGCACCATTTGCCGCATAGACAAAACGATATCGGAGACGCTGCAGCAGGCCATTGATCCTCGCGGTCAATTTTTTTCGGCCTTGCAGATTAAGCGCTTAATCTCCGGTTTCGAACCGATTAAATCACGGAGACGAGGCGATGGCGAGCATTTCGTTAAGAGGCGTCCAAAAAGCGTACGGCGACAGCCCAGCAGTAATTCGCGACGTCGATCTGGAGATTGGCGAGAACGAGTTCTGCGTGTTTCTCGGCCCGTCGGGATGCGGCAAGTCCACTTTGTTGCGCATGATTGCGGGTCTCGAAGACGTCACCGACGGCGATCTTTCGATCGGCGGAAAGATCGTCAACGACGTACCTTCGGCCCAGCGCGGCGTAGCGATGGTATTCCAGAGCTACGCGCTGTTCCCGCATATGACCGTGTTCGAGAACATGGCCTTCGGTCTGAAACTGGCCAAAACTCCCAAAGATGAAATCGACCGCAAGGTGCGCGAAGCCGCCCGCATCCTGCAACTCGAAGCATTGCTCGAACGGCTGCCCAAGGCGCTGTCCGGCGGGCAGCGGCAGCGCGTGGCGATCGGTCGCGCCATCGTGCGCCAGCCGGGCGTGTTCCTGTTCGACGAGCCGCTGTCCAATCTCGATGCCACCTTGCGCGGCCAGACCCGCGTCGAGATCGCCCGTCTGCACAAACAGTTTGCGAAGGCAAGTGTCGTCTACGTGACGCACGACCAGATCGAAGCCATGACGCTGGCCGACAAGATCGTGTTGCTGCACGCCGGCAAGGACACCGAGCGCTACGGCAGCATTGCGCAGATCGGCGCGCCGCTCGAGTTGTATCACCGCCCGAACAGTCGCTTCGTGGCCGGCTTCATCGGCTCGCCGCGGATGAATTTTCTACCCGGCAAAGTGGCCGCGATCGACCCGCGCGGCGTGAGCGTCAAGCTCGATCAAAGCGGCGAAACCGTGCGCGTGAGCGTGGACGGCAAGGCCTTGAGTATCGGGCAGACGGTGACCTTCGGCGTGCGGCCCGAACATCTGGAACTGACGGATACCGCCGCTAGCGACGTTGTCCAGCCGAACGACGCCCCCTCTGCATCGCTTCAGTCAACCCGTGAGGATGCCTTACTGACGCGTACGGTCTCGCTCGTCGAGCAGCTGGGCGAACACAGCTACGTTCACCTGGATGAGGCCGACGGCATCGCGCTGATCGCCAAGGCACCCGGCGACACGCGCCTGAAGCAGGGCGATCGCGCCAGCTTCCGCGCGCCGGCCTCGGTCTGTCATCTGTTTTCCGAAGACGGTTTTGCCGTCGCTTCGCTTGAATCCGTCGAACACTACGCATAAAGGACACTCGGATGCGCCTCGGAGTCTGCTATTACCCGGAACATTGGCCGGAATCGATGTGGGAAGACGACGCCCGCCGCATGAAAGCGCTCGGTATCGAGCAGGTGCGGATTGCTGAATTTGCCTGGAGCCGGATGGAACCGTCGCCCGGCGAATACAACTGGGGCTGGCTCGACCGCGCCGTCGACGTGCTCGGCGCGGCGGGCCTGCAAGTGGTCATGTGCACACCGACGGCGACGCCGCCCAAGTGGCTGATCGATCGTCATCCTGACATTTTGCCGGTCGGCGCCGATGGGCGGCCGCGTGCTTTCGGCTCGCGCCGTCACTACGATTTCTCGTCGCCGGCGTACTTCACCGCTTCGCAGCAGATTTGCACGGCGGTGGCCGAGCGCTACGGCAAGCATCCGGCGGTCGCGTATTGGCAAACCGACAATGAGTACGGTTGCCACAACACCGTGGTCAGCTATTCGGCGGCCGCTGTGCAGCGTTTTCGCGAGTGGCTGAAGGCGCGCTACAAGACCGTGGACGCGCTCAATCGCGCGTGGGGCACGGTGTTCTGGAGCATGGAGTACCGCAGTTTCGACGAGGTCGATGCACCCGTCGCCACGGTCACCGAGGCACATCCGTCGCACCGGCTCGACTATCGGCGCTTCGCCTCGGATGAAGTGGCGCGCTACAACCGCATGCAGGTCGAGATCATCCGCGCGCATTCGCCGGGACGTCCGGTGGCGCACAACTTCATGCAGCTGTTCACCGAATTCGACCACTACAAGGTCGCCGCCGATCTCGACGTGGCGACGTGGGACAGCTATCCGCTCGGCGCGCTCGAAGAGCAGTGGTTTGCGCCCGAACTCAAGGCGAAGTGGCTGCGCACCGGCCATCCGGATTTCGCTTCGTTCAATCACGACGTCTATCGCGGCATGTCGAAGCTGCCGTTCTGGGTGATGGAGCAACAGCCCGGTCCGGTCAACTGGGCGCACTGGAATCCGGCGCCGTTGCCCGGCATGGTGCGGCTGTGGAGCTGGGAGGCGTTCGCGCACGGCGCGGGCTGCGTGTCGTATTTCCGCTGGCGCCAGGCGCCGTTTGCCCAGGAGCAGATGCATGCGGGCCTGAACACGCCGGATAACCGCATGGACATCGGCGGCAGCGAGGCGGCGCAGGTGGCGAAGGAGATCCATGATGTGCTGGAGGCGGATCGCGATGCGAACGCCAGCATCCACTCGAAGGTCGCGCTCGTGTACGACTACGAAGCGAAGTGGCTGTTCGAAATTCATCCGCAGGGAGCGGACTTCCACTATCCGCGCTTTGCGTTCGAGTATTACTCGGCGTTGCGTGGACTCGGTCTCGATGTCGACGTGGTGCCGGTCGATGCGCCGCTCGACGGCTATCGCATGATTGTCGTCCCGCCGCTGCCGGTGGTGCCCGCCGACTTCGCGGAACGGCTGGCGCGCTCGGGTGCCCAGGTGGTGCTCGGTCCGCGCACCGGCTCGAAGACCGAAGACCTGCAGATTCCCGCCGCGTTGCCGCCGGGCTTGCTTGCCGCGCTGTTGCCGGCACGCGTGTGGCGTGTCGAGTCGCTGCGGCCCAACGTGACCGAACCGGTCAGGCTCGCGGGCAGCGCGAGTCTCGACGACGGCTACGGGCGGCATTGGCGCGATCTGCTCGAAACGAAGACGGCCGGCAACGACGCGCTGGAGATCCGCGGCCGTTTTGCCGACGGTCATCCCGCGTATGTCCGCAGCGGCGCGACGCATTACTTTGCGAGTCTGTTCGACGACGCGCTGACCACCCGGCTGTTCGCCGGCATCGCCCGCGAAGCCGGTCTCGAAGCGACGGTGCTCGGCGATGGCGTGCGCATCAGCCGGCGCGGTGGGCTGACTTACGTCCTGAATTATGGCGAACAGGTTCATACGCTCGCCGATATTGCAGACGCGGCCTTCGTGGTCGGTTCGCGCGAGATTCAACCTCAGGGCGTGGCGGTCTATCGCTCTTAGGGCAGTTCCCTCATGTAGCACCCAGGCAGGACCGAAAACGACGTAAAAACCAAGGAGACAGGCATGAGATTCAAGCTTCGCAAGGTTCTGGTTGCCGTCGCGCTGACTGCGGCCACGGCAGCAGCATCGATGGCCGGCAGCGCGCAGGCAGCCACACTGACGGTGAATATCGCCTTCAAGGGCGCCAGTCAGCGGGCCGTCTGGCAACAGGTGATCGACGAGTTCAAGAAGGCTCATCCGGGCACTGACGTGAATGTGTCGTTTATCGATGAGGAGGCCTACAAGGTACAACTGCCGGGCTGGCTGTCCACGGCCCCGCCGGACATCGTCAACTGGCACGACGGCGAGCGCATGGCGTATTACGCGCAACGCGGCCTGTTCGACGACCTGAGCGGCGACTGGAGCAAGAACGGCTGGAACAACACTTATGCGTCGACGAAGGAAGCGTCGTCGTATAAGGGCAAGCAGTACGCGGCGCCGACCGTCTACTACTCGTGGGGCATGTTCTATCGCAAGGATCTGTTCCAGAAGGTTGGCATTGCCGACGAACCGAAAACCTGGGACCAGTTTCTCGACGCCTGCAAGAAGCTCAAGGCAGCGGGGATTGCGCCGATCGCCGTGGCGGGCCGTGATGCATGGACGCTGGCCGGCTGGTTCGACTATCTGGATCTGCGTCTGAACGGCAACGCGTTCCATCAGAAGCTGATGGCGGGTGAAGTGCCGTACACCGATCCGCGCGTGAAGAAGGTGTACACGACGTGGAAGCAACTGATCGACGCCGGTTACTTTATCGATAATTCGCTCTCCTACGATCTGGATTCGGCACAACCGTTCCTGTTCCAGGGCAAGGCCGCGATGATGCTGATGGGCACCTTCATCACCGGCGGTTTCCCGGCGGCAGTGAAGCCGGAAATGGGCTACTTCCAGTTCCCGATCATCGATTCGAAGGTGCCGACCGCCGAAGATGGACCGGTCGAATCGCTGCATATCCCGTCGAAGGCCAAGAACAAGGCCGACGCGCACGCGTTCCTCGCGTTTGTCGAGACGCCGGAAATCGGCGCACAACTGGCAACGGGGCTTGGCTCGCTGTCGGCCAACAGCAAGTCGCCGGAACCGGAAGATCCGATTTCGAAGATCGGCTTCCAGATTCTCGCCAACACGAAGGGCGGCATTGCGCAGTTCTACGATCGCGACATGACCAAGGAAATGGCCGACGAAGGCATGAAGGGGATGCAGCAGTTCGTGGCCGATCCTGCGAAGCTCGATGACGTCCTGGCGCAGCTCGAGCAGACCCGTCAGCGGATCTACAAGAAATAAGCTCGATCAAGCAGTGTGATCAATGAGTGTGATCTATAAGCGTAGTTGTTAAACGAAGTGAGCGTGGGCGGCGGTGCGCCGCCTGCGCTCGAACGAGATTGATCAGGAGATTCGCCGTGATTCACTCCGTCAGCCGTCAATCCATCACCGGAGATACCGGTCCGGGCACGCCGGGCGGCGCCGCGCAATCCGGTGCGTCGCGTGGTCCAGGTGCAGCATCACGCCGCCGTGGTCCGACACCCACTGCGCGCCGGCAACGGCGTGCTGCCTTCCTGTTCCTGGCGCCCGCCTGCGTGATGGTGGCGATCTATGTCGTCTGGCCGATCCTGTCGACGATCCGCATCAGCTTTTTCAACTGGGACGGCATGACCGATCCCAGCTTTGTCGGTCTTGCGAACTATGTGGAACTGTTCCATACATCGGCGTTCTACACCGCGCTGAAGAACAATCTGATCTGGCTGCTGCTGTTTCTGCTGGCGCCGCCCATGGGCCTCGCCGTGGCGCTTTATCTGAACCAGGCGGTGGCGGGGATCCGCATCGTCAAGTCGTTGTTCTTTGCGCCATTCGTGTTGTCGGGCGTGGTGGTCGGCCTGATTTTCTCGTGGTTCTACGACCCGACCTTTGGCCTGCTGGCGCTGATTCTCGGGCACGGCGTGCCGGTGCTCGGCGATGCGCGCTACGCGACACCCGGCATCATCTTCGCGGCGCTCTGGCCGCAAACCGCGTACTGCATGATTCTGTATCTGACCGGGCTCACCGCGCTGAACGGCGAACAGGTCGAGGCGGCGCGCATGGAAGGCGCGCACGGCTGGTCGATGCTCTGGCATGTGATCCTGCCGCAATTGCGCCCCACCACGTTCATGGCAATCGTGGTGACGGTGATCGGGGCGCTGCGCAGCTTCGACCTGATCTCGGTGATGACGGGCGGTGGTCCGTTCGAGAGTTCGACCGTGCTCGCGTATTACATGTACGACCAGGCGATCAAGTACTACCGGATCGGTTATTCCGCGTCCGTGGCCGTCGTGCTGTTCGCGATCATGCTGGTCTATATCGTCTATCACCTGCGGCGGATGCTGCGCGCTGAGCAATAAGGAGTCCGTCATGTATCCGATGCCGATTGCCAAGTGGAAGCCGATTTCACGGCGACTCTACAAAATGTCCCTGCCGGTGGCGTTGCTGATCTGGCTGCTGCCGATGATCGCCGTGCTGGTCACGTCCGTGCGCTCGTCCGACGAACTGAGCGAGGGCAACTACTGGGGCTGGCCGAAGCACTTTGCGATGTGGGACAACTATCGCGATGCGCTGACCACCTCGCCGATGCTGCATTACTTCTGGAACAGCGTGATGATTACGGTGCCGGCCGTCGTCGGCTCGATTGCGCTGGCTTCGATGGCGGGCTTCGCGCTGGCGATCTACCGCTTTCGCGGTAACACCACGCTGTTTGCCGCGTTCGTGGCGGGCAATTTCGTGCCGGTGCAGGTGCTGATGATTCCGGTGCGCGATCTGTCGTTGAAGCTCGGTCTGTTCAACACGGTGGGCGCGTTGATCCTGTTTCACGTGTCGTTTCAGACCGGTTTTTGCGCGCTGTTTCTGCGTAACTTCATCAAGCAGTTGCCGTTCGAACTGATCGAAGCGGCGCGTATTGAAGGCGCGAACGAGTGGACGGTTTTCTTCCGGATCGTGCTGCCGCTGATCCGTCCGGCGCTGGCCGCGCTCGCGATTCTGGTGTTCACGTTCGTGTGGAACGACTACTTCTGGGCCCTGTGTCTGACGACCGGCGACGAGGCGGCGCCGATCACGGTCGGCGTTGCGGCGCTCAAGGGTCAGTGGACCACGGCGTGGAATCTGGTGTCGGCGGGATCGATTCTGGCCGCGTTGCCTTCAGTGGCGATGTTCTTCGCGATGCAGAAGCATTTCGTGGCGGGTCTGACGTTTGGTGCGACGAAAGGCTGAGTGGGCAGCGTCGCACGATGTATCGAACCTGAAGCGTTGCTCCATGTTCTCCTCCGAGAGGGTTGCCCGCAGTCGCGGGCTTTTTTCGCGGCGAAGCGGAAAAGCCATCGCGACCGAACGGTCACCTTTTCGGTGATCGCAACATGCGCAAGATCGTATTCACTGCCCTTTGATATACCACGCCGCGAAGCTCACGACGACCGCAAGCTTGCAAAGACACTCGATCAGCGAGAGCGTGAACAGTTCGCGCGCCATCGCGTATTCAAGTGGCAGCGAAGCAGCGAGCGCAAACACACTCGCGGCGCATAGAAACGCAAAAAATGGGCGGGCAAAACGGACGCCGAAAAACGCAGCCGCGCCCACACCGAGCAGCAGGCATTTGGACAGCATGAGCGCAATCAGCCGCACCAACTCATCCGCGGGGCTCAATTCCCAAAGGGTTTCGACAATCGACCAGGCGCACACCAACACGATGGCAATCTGCATCGCACGGTGCGCGAGCGGTGATTTTTGTGCCCGCGATGCCTGCGCCAGATGCCCGTGTGCAGCTTTATGGCGAGCGCGGCGCATGTGAGCGTCCCATGCGTGTTCGATGCTCATGAGTTTCTCCGTCGTCCGACCGTGCCATCCAGTCTGCGCGATATGCGGCGGCAACCCAAATTAAATATTGTCAAATCGTCGAACACCGACACCCTGTCGTTGTTATTAAGGCGCGTGGGGCGCCTCTGTGTCATTCGGGTGACAGATCGATGTACGCAACGCGCCGGCCGCTCCCAGAGAGAGCAGACCGGCACGCGTGTTCGATGAAACTTTCTGGCTGACCCTATCAGGCCGGCATCTTGCGAAAAGCGATGGCGAAACGGTTCCAGCTGTTGATCGCGGAGATCAGCAAGGTCAGGTCGACGAGTTCTTCTTCGCTGAAATGCGGCTTGACGGCTTCCCAGATCGCGTCGGGCACATGTGCTTCGGACACCAGCGTGACAGCCTCGGTCCATTCGAGCGCAGCACGCTCGCGCTCGGTGAAGAAGGGCGTTTCGCGCCACACCACGACGGTGGCGAGCCGGCGTTCGGTTTCGCCGCCCTTGCGGGCGTCGGTGGTATGCATGTCGACGCAGAATGCGCAGCCGTTGATTTGCGAAGCGCGCAGGCGCACCAGTTCCGCGAGCGATTTTTCGATGCTGCTTTTGCCGATACGTTCTTCCAGAGCGAGCAGCGCCTTGATTGCGTGCGGATTGGCTTTGTAGAAGTCGAGACGCGATTCCATAATTTCTTCCTCATTTGCGGTCGATGCGCCGGGCGGCGCGATAGAGGGAAGATTAGGCTTGCTGGTGGCATTCTGAAATAGCCAATTGCTGGAATTTTCAGGGTACCGGTTGGTGCGCTTTGGCGCCCTTGCTTGCCCGTTGGGACCACCATGCTCGAGCGTATGAATGGGCGCCTCGCGCATCAGGCCCGTTGCCGCCGGCCGTTGATGAAGCGCCAGAGCGCACTCACCAGCAGCGAACCCACGCCGAGCCCAACGCCAAGCAGCACGATCGAACTCATGTGATCGCGCACCACCGGTACGTTGCCGAACAGATAGCCGGCCGCCACCAGCGAGACGATCCACAGCGCGGCGCCCGCCGTGACGAACGAGGCGAAGCGTGCGAAGGTCATCCGCGAGACGCCTGCCACGAATGGCGCGAAGGTGCGCACCACGGCGATGAACGGAGACAGCAGGAAGGTCAGGCCGCCGCGCGCCTCGTAGAAAGCGTGGGCCTTTTGCAGCGCGTGTTGGTCGAGCCAGCGATATTCGGCGGTATAGACCTTTTCGCCGATCGCGTGGCCAATCAGGAAATTGACGATACTGCCGGCCACCGTCGCCGCAAACAGTACGGGAATCACCAGCCAGACGCTGAGCGCGCCGGTGGCAGCGAACGCGCCGCAGATGAAGATCAGCGGATCGCCCGGCAGAAAGAAAAGTGGCAGAAAACCGATCTCGACAAACACAATGGCAAATAGCATGGCGTAGACGGCCGTGCCGTATTGCGCGATCAGGCCGCCGAGGTTGCGGTCGAAGTGCAGGGCGACCTGCAATAGGTGCATCGGATTCATCTTGAGTGGGAGGAGGGCAGGTATCGGCAGTGTAGCTTCCGCGGGATGCGGAGGGCAGGGGTTTTCGCTGTGCGGGATATTGTTGTGTGGGGGAGCGCGGGCTGCTCGTCTGTGCGTCTGTTCGTTTCGCCGCGGGGGTGTCACTATGCGAGGCGGGCAAGCAGGCAAGCAGGCAAGCAGGCAAGCAGGCAAGCAGGCAAGCGGCGCGCATGCGGCGCGCATGCGGCGCGTGGATGCGGGCTTGACTGGCTTTGGCCGCTACCATTTTGTAGGGTTCGGCTTGTGTGGAATCGATTTGCTGCGGATGCTTATGCGTATGCAGGACTCTTTCGCTATTACTTTTCGCTTCGCCAGAGTGGATGAGATCGACGTCGTGCGTGCGATCGAGTATGAAGCGGCGCAGCGCTTTGCGACCATCGGCATGACGGGCATCGCCGATGCCCAGCCTATGAATGCCGACTTCGTCCGCCGCAAGATCGAAGCGTGCGAGATTATCGTTGCGGCCAACGACGCGGCACGCAGCGTCGCGTTCGTGATGTTTGCGCCGCTTGTTGGGCGTTTCTATATAGAGGAACTGGACGTGCTGACCGGCTGGGCTGGGCGGCGCATCGGCGCGGAGCTGATTGGACAGGTGGAGGTGCTGGCCCGCCAGGCGGGCGCGCGGCAACTGGTGCTATCGACGTTTCGCGACGTGCCCTGGAATGCGCCGTACTACCGGCGGCTGGGTTTTAGTGTGATCGCGAACGATCGGCTCGATGCGAAGTTGCGTGCGATTCGCGACGCTCATGTTGCGCGCGGGCTCGACGAATCGAAGCGGGTGTTCATGTGCCGTGAGGTTGTGGGGAGAGCTTAGTGTACTTGGAAGCTTTCTGTGCTTGGGGGATGTTGTGAAATACACCGCGAGCGGAAAGCTGCGAGAGGGACGTGGCAAGTAGCAAGCGGTAAGCCGAAAGCCGTGCGGCGAACGCGCAAAAAAACGCGGCGGACATGACCGGAGTGTTATCCGATCATGTCCGCCGCGGGTCTAGCGGGCTCATACCAGGCTCGCGCTTATTCCACCGCTTATTCCACCGTTTCCAGCGCCGGATAGTCGGTATAGCCAGCTTCACCCGGCGCGTAGTACGTCGACGGATTCGGCTTGTTCAGCGGCGCATCCAGTTCGAAGCGGCGCGGCAGATCCGGATTGGCGATGAAGAGCTGGCCCCAGGCCACCGCATCGGCCTCGCCTGCGTCGAGCACGTTTTGCGCGGATTCCTTGGTGAATTTTTCGTTGGCGATGTACGGACCGCCGAACGCCGCCTTCAACTGCGGGCCGAGGCGGTTGTCGCCCAGCGCTTCACGCGCGGCGATAAACGCAATCTTGCGCTTGCCCAGTTCGCGGGCAACATAGCCGAAGGTCGCAGCGGCATCGGAATCGCCCATCGTATGCGCGTCGCCGCGCGGCGCGAGGTGCATGCCGACGCGATTGGCGCCCCACACGGCGATACATGCGTCGGTCACTTCCAGCAGCAGACGGGCACGGTTCTCGATCGAGCCGCCGTACGCATCCGTACGATGGTTGGTGCTGTCCTGCAGGAACTGGTCGAGCAGATAGCCGTTCGCACCGTGGACCTGGACGCCGTCGAAGCCGGCTGCCTTGGCGTTTTCCGCACCCTTGCGATACGCGTCGACAATGGCGGGAATCTCAGCCAGTTCGAGGGCGCGCGGCGTCACGAAGGGCCGCTCCGGACGCACGAGGCTCACGTTGCCTTTGGGCGCGATCGCGCTCGGCGCGACCGGCAACTCGCCGTTCAGGAACATCGGATCCGAGATGCGTCCCACGTGCCACAACTGCAGGAAGATCTTGCCGCCGGCGGCATGCACGGCGCGGGTGACGAGCTTCCAGCCTTCGACCTGTTCCTGCGACCAGATGCCCGGCGTGGAGGAATAGCCGACGCCTTGCGGCGTCACCGAAGTGGCTTCGCTGATGATCAGGCCAGCCGAGGCGCGCTCGGCGTAGTACTTCGCCATCAGCGCGTTGGGAACGCGGATGTCACCGGCGCGCTGACGCGTCAGCGGCGCCATGATGACGCGGTTCTGCAGCGTGAGATCGCCAATCTGGAGCGGGTCAAAAAGAGTCGGCATAAAAGGTCACCTTTCCTCGCGGGCACAGTGCCCGCGTCAATAAGAACAGCGTGATGAAAGAAGCGCGGCGAAGCGGACGCAAGCGTCAAAGGTCCGTGTTCATGTGCTCGAGAAACGCCTGGATGACGGGCTCGTTGCGTTTGAAAAACACCCACTGGCCAACCCGCTTCGACGTAACGAGGCCCGCGCGCTGCAAGGCCGCGAGGTGCGCCGACACGGTGGATTGCGACAGGCCGCAGCATGCGTCGATCTTGCCCGCGCATACGCCGTGGCCGAGCGTCAGTTCCTGATCGCCGAAGTGCGCTTGCGGGTCCCGCAGTTTCGCCAGAATTTCGCGGCGGATCGGGTTGGCAAGCGCTTTGTGGATCGCGTCGATGTCAATGGTCATCGGGGGAGTTTCGAGTTCATGAAGCGCGGACTGGGCCAGGAGGTCACTCTCTGGCTTTCGCATCGCAACAATACGAATCATATATCGTAAAAGTACGATATGGAAGGGAAAACCATTACGGAGAGTGGGGGTGTTTGAGGCGTTGATGGCGGGAAGCGATTGGGATTGCGCCGGAAAGCTTGACGCGCGCCACGAGCTGGCATCAAATCACGCCCCTCTAACGCAACTAACAGTCAAGCCCATCAGCGCTCGCCGAATTCGCGTGGCAGGTCTGTGGGAACAAGAAACACCGGCTGCCGCGCGACGCGCAGCAGCTTCCCAGTGATGCTGCAGCTATTCCACTCAGCGGTTACCGTCAAGCAGTTCGCCGAGCAATTCGTCGAATGCGGCTTGCGCGTCTTCGAGTTCCTGCAGCGCGGCATCGAAGGTTTGCAGCGCGAACTGCGAGGGCCGTCCTTCACCTTGGGGCGGAAATTGCGATTGCAGTGAGGTGAAAGCGGACTGTACCCGCTGCGTGGCAGCCAGCACCCGCTCCATCGCGCGCGCCTCTTCGGCTCGCGCCTGTTCGTGGTTCATCGAAAAACTCCGTAGTTCATCCGGCGCCGACATCATGCCTTGCCGTACGGCGCACTATGCCATGAATGGCGCAGGTTCGACGCGCCAGAAGGATCAGCTCAGCGGCAAACCGCCATTGGCTTTGACTTCACGTAGCGACAGCGCCGATTCTAGCGAGGTGACGCCTGGCAGGCTGCGCAACTGGTCGCGCAAGAAGCTGCCGAAGTCGTCGAGATCGCGCGCGACGATCTGCAGGATGTAGTCGGCGCTGCCCGACACGTTGTGGCACGACAGGATGCGCGGTATGGCCAGCACTTCGCGCTCGAAGCGCGTGGCTACGGCGCGATCGTGCACCGCGAAGCGCACATGGACGAACGCCACCACGCCGTATCCCAAGGCTGAGCGAGACAGCATGGCGCGGTATTGATCGATGTAGCCATCGTTCTCGAGACGCTTCAGACGGCGAGCGCAGGGCGTTTCGCTCAGACCGACGATTTCCGCCAGGCGGGCATTGGACATGCGTCCATCGTTCTGAAGCGCCGCGAGAATGGCGCGGTCCACTTTGTCGAGATCGTTCATCGTAAGGGAAAAGGGCTCGTAAATTTAAAAAGCTTAGCGTATTCCCCTAATCAATGGTCGCTTTCTCCTGTAACTCGCCAGAAAACCCTCGCACTTCGATAGCAAGATAGAGCCCTTATAAAGACGAGGCTCACATGATTTCCGCGCACCTTCTGATTGTCTACGCCGCTGCATTGTTCGTCGTCTATGCGGTGCCCGGGCCGGACATGGCTTTGCTGCTGCAAACGAGCATTGCGCGCGGCGCGCGCACCGGTTTCGCCACGGCTGGCGGCCTAGGCGTGGCGCGGGCGACGCATGTGACCTTGTCGGCGTGCGGGATGGCGGCTTTGCTGCGCAGCGCACCGTGGCTTTACGAAGTCGTGCGCTACGGCGGTGCGGTTTATCTCGGCTGGGTCGCGGTGCAGATTTTCCGTTCGCCGGTATTCGCCTTGCCGACGAGCGCCGCTGCGAGCGTCGAGCCCATCCCGTTGCGTGCCGCGTTCGTCAAGGGACTGCTGACCAACCTGCTCAATCCGAAGGCGCTGCTGTTCTGTTCGGTGCTGCTGCCCCAGTTCGTTCGGCCAGAGGCCGGCCCCGTTGCATGGCAGATGGCCGAACTCGGCGTCGTGCTGGTCGCGATCGGCGCCTGTTTCGACGCAACCTATGCGATCGGCGCCGCTCGCATTTCGAACTGGATGCGCTCGCATCCGCTCGCGCAGACGGTGCAGCGCTGGACCTTCTCAGCGGCCCTGATCGGATTTGCGTTGCGCCTCTCGCTCGACTAGGCGCGCAGCGCTGTAGTGCTGTAGTGCTCGACGCCGCGCTGCGCGCGAAGTGACAGTGTTGATAAAGCCGATACACGGGACGGAGTAGACTGCGCCGCTGGCTGCCGATATCAACCGCTCACACGCCCTGTCCTCCGATGAAGACCTTTCTGCTGTATGCCGTCACCGCCGTTGCCGAAATTCTCGGCTGCTATCTGCCCTGGCGTTGGCTGAAGGAGGGCGGCTCGGCATGGCTTCTCGTACCCGGCGCACTGAGCCTCGCCACGTTTGCCTGGTTGCTGACGCTGCACGGCACCGCCGCCGGCCGCGTGTATGCCGCCTACGGTGGCGTTTATGTAGCCGTGGCGATCGTCTGGCTGTGGTGCGTCGACCAGGTGCGCCCAACCCTCTGGGACCTGGCCGGCGTGGCGTTCACGCTGGCTGGGATGGGGATCATCGCCTTCCAGCCGCGCGTGTAAGCGCGAGTGCCCCGGCGACTAACCGAGGCTGCTGCCTTTAACGGCCGCCCAGAAAGTCCAGCTTGCCAAGCTCGACACCGTTGTGGCGCAGGATGTCGTAGCTGGTCGTCACGTGGAAATAGAAGTTCGGCAGCACGAACGACAGCAGATAGCTGAGGCCGGTGAATTCGACCGGGCCGCTGCGCATCTTCAGCGTGATCGTGCGCTCTTCCGAGCCGTCGATCTGCGCCGCGCTGAATTCCTTCAGGTAATCAATCGTTTTTTGAATCCGCGCGTGCAGTTCTTCGAACGTCACCTCGACGTCGTCGTACTTGGGCGGCTCGACGCCGGCGAGACGCGCGGCACAGCCTTTGGCCGTGTCGGTCGTGATATAGACCTGGCGCACGAGCGGCAGCATGTCCGGAAAGAGGCGGGCGCCGGTGAACACGGACGGGTCGATCTGCTTTTCGGCGGCGTGCGCCTCGGCCTTGGCGAGGATGGCTTGGAGGTTGGTCAGGCCACGCACCATCACGGGCACGGACGCTTGAAACATCGAAATGGACATGGAACGTTCCTCTGATTCACTCGGATTCTTTGACGCGCTTGCGGGTTCGGCACACGCGGCAATGCAACGGCGGGTTCGCCGCTGCAGCATCATAGCGCGACCTGCGTGACGCACACAGGGTCATTGACGACGTTAGCCATCCGGACAACTGTTGCCCATCCCGGAACTGTGTTCGAATGGATTTGTCGGACGGCTTGACGATGTGCTGGCAACCGGACCTTCGTGTGGACCGTGCCGCAATGCGGCGATACGAGTGGTGCGGTTAGGCGCGTGCCCGCCGGACTAACACGCAGCCTCACGGCTGTGTACCGAGGAGTATCGAAACAATGGCTAAGCATCCCCTGCAAGGAAGTGAGCGATCGGTAGCGGAGGGTTCTACACTGGTCGGTAATTGCAATCCCGCAGAACACCTTGAAGTGCACGTCGTCTTGCGGCGTCATGCGCAGGCGCAGTTCGAGGCGTTGCTCGGCAAAATCGAAGCGGGCGATCCGAACGTCAAACCCTTGTCGCGCGAGGCCTTCGCGAAAGAGTTCGGCGCGGCGGCAGAGGACATCGCCAAGGTCAAAGCATTCGCGGCGCAGGCCGGCCTGAGCGTGGTGCGCGAAGATCCGGCGCGGCGCATCGTCGTGCTGGGCGGCACGATCGCACAGTTCCAGGCGGCGTTCGAGGTCCAACTGCAGCATTACCGGCATCATTCGATCGGCCAGTATCGCGGCCGCACCGGTTCAATCAGCGTGCCCGACGATCTCTCGGGCATCGTGACGGCCGTGCTGGGGCTCGACAACCGGCCGCAGGCGCGTCCGCATTTCCGTATCCGCCCGCCGATCCAGGCACTGAAGGCGCAGCAGGCCGCCTCGTTTACCCCCCTGCAAATCGCGGCGCTCTATCAGTTCCCGCAGGGCGATGGCAGCGGCGAGTGCATCGGCATAATCGAACTCGGCGGCGGCTATGAGGCATCCGATCTCAAGACCTATTTTTCGAACCTCGGCGTGAGCGCGCCCACGGTCGTTGCGGTGGGTGTCGACCAGAGCGGCAACAAACCCACTGGCGACGCGAACGGACCTGACGGCGAGGTCACGCTCGATATCGAAGTCGTCGGGTCGATCGCGCCGGCGGCGAAAATCGCGGTCTACTTCACGACGAACACCGACACGGGCTTCATCGACGCGGTCAGCAGCGCGGTACACGACGCCACCAACAAGCCATCGGTCATTTCGATCAGTTGGGGCGGTCCCGAATTGTCGTGGACGGCGCAATCGCTGCAAGCGTTCAACGGCGTGCTGCAAGCCGCTGCTACCATGGGCGTGACAGTCTGCGTGGCCTCGGGCGACAGCGGTTCGAGCGACGGCTCGGGTGGCGGCAACGTGGTCGATTTCCCCGCCTCCAGCCCGTACGTGCTGGCCTGCGGCGGCACGCGCCTGACGGCTTCGGGGCAAACCATCAGCAAGGAAGTGGCGTGGAACGACGGCACCGAGGGCGGCGCGAGCGGCGGCGGGGTAAGCACCGCGTTTGCGGTTCCGGTGTGGCAGAAAGGTCTGTCTTCGACCAATGCGAAGGGCGTGAAAGTGGCGCTCACGGGGCGCGGTGTGCCGGACGTGGCGGGCGACGCCTCGCCGGACAGCGGCTACGACGTGCTGATCGACGGCTCGCAGACGGTAGTGGGCGGCACGAGCGCGGTGGCGCCGCTCTGGGCGGCGCTGATCGCCCGCATCAATGCGGCTAACGGTACACCGGTGGGCTTCATCAATCCGAAGCTGTATGCCACGCCCAGCGCGCTACGCGATATCACGCAAGGCAACAACGGCGGTTATGAAGCGTCCGCGGGCTGGGACGCCTGTACCGGGCTTGGCAGTCCCAATGGTCAGAAGGTCGCAGCCGCACTATAGTTTCTAATCGCGCGAACAGGTTGGCTGCGGGCGTGCGGCGAAGCTCGCCGTCTGCTCGCCGCGTGCGGGTCTTTGTAGCAAGGCAGGGTGGTTCGTGACAAGAGACAACGCCCTTTATGGCGCCTAGATGACGTAAATGACATAAACGAATCCGATGGAGCGATCATGACGAACACCGAGTCAGGTTCCGGCAGTCCGCAGTCGTCTCACAACTCTCATGCTGCTCCCGCCGGGGCGGCCGCGAAGGCGGCGCACTCTTCGGGAAATCAGCCATTCTTCGATCCCGTCGCATACGGTAACGGACCCAACGACTCCGTGACCGATGCAACGGAGAACGCCGCCATCACGAAACACTCCGTGGTGATCGGCGGCCGCAAGATTGCCTACACCGCGACGGCCGGCCATCTGGTCACGGTGGACTCGAGCAGTTCCGTACCGAACGCCAAGATGTTCTACGTGGCATTCACGGAGGATAACCAGAAGGAAGAGACGCGCCCCGTTACGTTTTTCTACAACGGGGGTCCGGGTTCGTCTTCGGTGTTCGTGTTGCTCGGCTCGTTTGCGCCGCGCCGTATCAAGACGGCAATGCCGAGCTTTACGCCGCCCGCGCCGTATGCGCTGGAAGACAATCCCGACAGCCTGCTCGACAAGAGCGATCTGGTTTTTATCAATCCGGTCGGCACCGGTTATTCGGCGGCCATCGCACCGAGTGTCAACCGTAATTTCTGGGGCGTGGATCAGGACGCGAACTCGATCAAGCAGTTCATCAAGCGCTTTTTGACCAACAACGACCGCTGGAACTCGCCGAAGTATCTCTATGGCGAGTCGTACGGCACCGCGCGCAGCTGCGTGCTGGCTTATCTGCTGCATGAAGACGGCGTCGATCTGAACGGCATCACGCTGCAGTCGTCGATTCTGGACTACACGCAGTCGGGCAACCCGGTCGGCGCATTGCCTACAGCGGCCGCCGACGCCTGGTATCACAAGAAGCTCGGCATCGCGCCCACCCCGACCGATCTCGGCGCATTTGCCGAAGAGGTCGCCCAGTTTTCGCGCACCGACTACCTGGCCGCGTTGCGCAAAGTGCCCGCGACGGATTCCGCGACGGTCGAGAAGCTGAGCGAATACACCGGTATCGACAAGCCAACGCTGCTCGCGTGGAGTCTCGACATCGCCGGGTATGACAGCCGCGGCAACTCGCTGTTCCTGACCACGCTGCTGAAATCGAAGGGACTTGCGCTCGGAGAATATGACGGACGCGTGACCGGCATCGAGACGGGCATCGCCGGCAAGATCAATCCGAACTCGGGCGGTAACGATCCCACCATGACGGCGGTGACGGGCGTCTACACGACCATGTGGAACGTCTATCTGAACGAGCAGTTGCTGTACACGTCGAATTCGTCGTTTACCGATCTGAACGATCAGGCGTTCCAGTATTGGGACTTCAGCCATATCGATCCGACCGGCGCCCAGAAAGGCCTGGATTCAAAGGGCAACGTGATTCTCTATACCGCCGGCGACCTCGCTGCGGTCATGGCGCTGAACGTGGATCTGAAGGTGTTGTCGGCGAACGGTTTTTTTGATTTTGTCACGCCGTTTTATCAGACCGTGCTCGACCTGCAACAGATGCCGCTCGTTAGCCCACAGGTGCGCCAGAACCTTTCGGCGCGTTTCTATCCGTCGGGGCACATGGTTTATCTCGACGGTAATTCGCGCACGGCGTTGAAAGCGGATCTTGCCAAAATGTACGACTCGACCGTCACCAACACCGGCGCGCTGTTGCGTATCCGCGATTTGCAGGCCCGCAGGCCAAGTTAGCGGCTGTTGATGGCGTAAGCGCCGGATGACCGGCTGGCTGGGGTCGAGTGGTGAGTATGTCGACACAGTTGGACGAGCGCGCAGGCGAGGGGGCAGCAATCCGCTGCCTCCTTCTTCACCCAGCAATGAACCCACACAACGTGGCGGATGAGATGTCGTTCGCATGCCGCGTGACCCGTTTGAAGGCCGCGCCCATACCGGATGAATTTTCGTCGTCGAGGATGAATGTGTTTTAATCGTCCAGCGAAAATAACCATTCCGCGTCAAGGCCTGGCGCGCTGAAGAATGAATCCAGGCAGATAGCGGCGTTTAGGTGTGGGTCTGCGCGGTTATTCAGGTACAGTGCATTAATCGCATGTTTCGACGCTGTCTCTAGCGGGCGATACCCGTCCGCTTCCTGGAATGGTCCGGTCAGCTTCGCGGGGAACGTGACCGCGGGACTCGAAATTGCTCCGGTCGCTGTGTCGCATCGCATTCGCAGTCGATTCTGCCTATCCTGACAACAGGACGAAATTCGAAGGGAGCTTGAAAATGATTGCCTTCTATCTGTCACTGGCTGCATTCGGCGCAGCGCTGATCACCGGCGCGGCCGCCATCGCGGAAGCCAGAAAACGTGCGAGCCTCCAGCCCGTGCGCATCCGCAGCACCGATCGCCGTGGGCGCTGAGGCATTGCCAACATGAACCTGTTCGTCAGGAACATTGCCGAATCGTGCTCCGAGCAGGAGGTGCGCGAGTTTCTCGAGCATGAACTGGGTCACTACGCGAAAAGCGTGACGATCCACGAGATCGGTACGCCCAACGCGTATGCCACAGTCGAATTGAAAACGGATGGGCCCTACGTCGGCGAAGTGATCGCGCGCCAGTTGCAGGGCAAGCATCTGCGCGGCATTCCCCTCGAGGCCAGCAGCGAGTTGTTCGACGAGGAAGATCCGCCGCCTCGCTGAGCCTGAATGGCCTGCGGACCTGTTTTTAGGCGGCGGCCAAGCGGGTATCTGCTGCGTCGTCGTATTGGCTGCTATGACGCCTTCGCACCGCTAGCGATATGCACCGCGCATCTACGACTGCGGCGGCCAGTCGAATGGCGTATACGGCAGCGCACGCTTGTGACGCGTGCTCTCATAGAACCGCAACACCGTCTCACGGGCCGCAGCGGTAATCGATTTACCCTCCAGAAAATCATCGATGTCGTCGTACGGGATGCCGTAGGCATCTTCGTCAGGACGTAGCGGGCGTAGCATTTCCAGATCGGCTGTCGGCACCTTGTGCGCGAGTGCTGCCGGTGCGCCCAACGCTTGCGAAACCGCACGCACCCGTCGTTTGTTGAGTCCCGCGAGCGGCAGGATGTCCGCGCCGCCGTCACCGAATTTGGTGAAGAAGCCCATGACCGATTCGGCGGCATGATCGGTACCGATGACCACCCCGCGACGCGCGCCGGCAACGGCGTATTGCGCAATCATGCGTTGCCGCGCCTTGATATTGCCGTGGACGAAGTCCTGCTGCGCGGCGTCGGCGAACGGCACGCCGGCCGCGGTGAGTGACGCGAGCATCGCGTCGGCCGCGGGCTGGATGTCGATACTAAGGTTTTCGTCGGCGCGAATGAAGGCGAGGGCCTGCTGCGCATCCGCTTCGTCCCGCTGGACGCCATAAGGCAGGCGCATGGCCAGGAAGCGCGCTTCGTAGTGCTCCGCACGCAAGCGTTCGACGGCGAGTTGCGCGAGACGCCCCGCCGTGGTCGAATCCACTCCGCCGCTAATGCCGAGCACGTACGTCTTCAAGCCACTCGCGCGCAGGTACCGGGCGAGGAAGGCGATGCGCCGCTCAATCTCGTCCTCTGCGACGAAACTCTCCGTGACATCCAGTTCTGCGGCAATGCGCCGTTGGCGTTCGGCCGGATCGTGTTGTGTCATGTGGGTCCTTTGCAAGTGTGTGGATGCGAAGCGGTGAGGCGAGCATTTATCCCGGCGTCGCCAGTGGGTATTTTGCCGGTTGTGCCGTCATTGTGCAGCGGCAGATTTTCGGCCGGAATTCGGTCGGATTGTCGATTTAAATGCGTGGGCGCGACCTGACGTAATTGACGGTTATTCAAAGCATGACTCGCTATGACCGGACGCTTCGGTGATCGACAGAAACAGGTACGCTGAGTACTATGATGTTTATGTACATGCTGAATAAGCCGCTAGACGGTGAATGACAGGCAGGGTGACTAAAACACGCGATGAACCACGAGAGACGGCTTGGCCAGCTAGTGAAACGCATAATGATCCGTTGCCCCGGAATTAATCGGGGTGTCACGAATCAGGCGCCATGCGTTGGACATAAAACGCTTGTGTTGGGGGCTGCATTATTCTGGTTGTCTTTTAGCGTGTGCAGGGCGGCGGAGGCACAGAAAACCCTGCCCGCTCCGCCTGTCGATATCACGGCCTCCGCCGTCGCGGCGCCAGACGCGGCAGGCGTGGTCGATCCGCAGCGGGCGCTCTTGTTGCGCGCCGTATTTGCACGCGACGTCACGCGCCGGCTGAATGTGCCGGCAGCGGTCCAACGGGAGTACGGCGAGCGGCTCGAGGCGGCGCTGCAACTCTATCAACTCGGCAATCTGTCGGGCGAATATGTCGTGCTGGTCGATCGCAGCGCAAACGTCCAGGCGCTCTTCATTTATTTCCGTCCGGCGCCCTCGGACAAGTGGGTGATGATCGGCGCGTCGCCGGTAGCAACCGGAAAGCCGGGTGAGTTCGATCACTTCATTACGCCGCTCGGCGTGTTCGAACATACGCCCAACAATATGGACTATCGCGCAGAGGGCACGATGAACCAGAACGGTATTCGCGGATACGGCACGCGCGATATGCGGATTTTCGATCTGGGCTGGGCGCAAGGCGAACGCGGCTGGGGCAAGGGCGGCATGTCGCAGATGCGTTTTCAGATGCACGCCACGGATCCCGACAAGCTCGAACCGCTGCTCGGCATTCGTCATTCGAAGGGCTGCGTGCGCATCCCCGCGTCGCTCAATGTGTTCCTCGATCATTACGGCATTCTCGACGCCGAATATGAAGCGCTTGTCGAGTTGGGACGTTCGCTGTGGGTGCTGCATAGCGATCGGCAGGTGACGCCATGGGCAGGGCGTTTCATCGTCGTGATCGACTCGGCGCGCAAGACGCGTCCGGCGTGGTCACCGGCGCCGGGCAGCAAGGTCCGCGCGACGGTACCGGCCGCCGCGGATACGGCGGATTAGCCGCGCTATGCCAGACGCATATTCGAGCCGTGCGTGATCGCTGAGGACGAAAAAAACGCCAGCTTGCGCTGGCGTGAAAAGTTCTGGCTTTTCCGAGGGCCGCCAGAACCTGAGAGAGGGTGTCGTGCAACAGACGATTGATCCGGTCTGCTACACGTGCTGTCGAAGTCTGCACAACGAACAGCATGTTTGGCAATAATACTTCGAAATTGCCGTCGTCATTTTATTTTGTGTTCATTTGCATCCGCTCGGGATCGCATTCCTACATTGATAACCTGTCAGACCTCACAGGTATGCGCCATCCGATAGATACTATAAATATACTGCGCGCGTTGGTGAGGACCGTCACCAGGACAATTGAGTATGTCTTATGCATCAAGTTCTACTTTGCAATGCATAGCCGATGCCAATGCAAGAAGTCGATAACACGTTGTCGACAGGAAATCAGGAGTCCGAACGCACTCTATGCGCTCAGTTCCGAATAGAAAATCCACTCAACGAAAATGAAAGGCATAGGCCCGATGACACTCTCCCCATTGCTCTCACAATCTGCATCGTCTGATGGTTATGTGCGCGTTCCTGAATTCATGTTGGGCCGGTTGACGTTGGTTCATATTTCGTCCGGTATCGACGAGGGGCTGCTCGCGGATCTGCGCGCGGATGCGATCGATGCCCTCGATGCGGGCTACACGGAGTGGCAAGGCGCAATCCACCCGTTGACGTCGCAGGTATCGGTGGGGTGGGACTGGTATATCGACGGCGGGTCGGGCGCGTTTTTGATCGCATGGGGCGATGTGCGAAGCAATCTCATGGGTGTCGATCGTTCGGGTGCGGACCTTGGAATGGTTCGCACGGCAAGGGCGCTTGCCCACCGGCTCATGGATCTGAACTGGTCGAGTCCCGTCGCGGCCGGCGTTGCGCTCGCCTTGAAAGGAAGGCATCCCATGCTGGCCTCTTTTCAACGTCAGTAAATCTCGCGGCGCCGGCGGCAACGATTCGAAACATTTAAGGCTTATTTAAAAGAGAAACGTGTTCGCAATTTGCAATGACAAATTGATGGCACGGATGAATATATCGGCGAATGAAGATATTGCTTCATAACGCCCTGTCAAATCTATCAGTTACCGCATAACCCTGTGCGCGCTGTAATGCGCTCGTTCAAAAGCGACCAGGGAGAGCATCATGCGGACTTTCATTCACGATGACGGACGGCTGCCTGAAGCTGTGGGTGACGCGCTTGCGCAGTATCGGCATGAGATATTCGTCAAGCAGTTGGGTTGGCGTTTACCCATGGCAGATAATGGATTTGAACGTGACCAATATGATCGTGACGATACGGTTTATGTAGTAGGGCGTGACGAAGCCGATTCAATTTGTGGTTGCGCAAGACTTTTACCCACCACGCAACCGTATTTATTAAAAGAGCTGTTTCCGTTTCTGCTCGCCGAGGGAATGGCGGCGCCGGAGTCGACGGAGGTGTGGGAACTGTCGCGATTTGCCGCAAGCCCCGTTGCCGGCGACCCAAACGAAGCCGGCAACTTCACGTGGTTCTTTCGTCCCATGCTGGCGTCAGTCGTGAGTTGTGCCGCGCGGATGGGCGCGCGCCAGATCATCGGCGTGACCTACCTCAGCATGGAGCGGCTGTTCAGGCGCATCGGCGTGCATGCACACCGGGCCGGACCGGCGCAATGCATCGACGGCAGAATGGTGGTGGCGTGCTGGATCGATATCGACAGTCAAACGCTCTCGGCGCTCGACGTGGATATCACGCGTGACGCGGCTCAAGCGCGGCTCGTGTCCCGTCGGGACGAGCCTGACCCGGCAACGTCGATCGAGCCGGTTTATGCCGCAGCCGCTGATGCACCGAGGCAGGTCGTCGCCGGTCGCTGAATTTTTCCCGGGATAGGCAACGCACGCACTTCTTCCTCAGCAAGCTTGATTTGTTGAACGGTTAGTCATAATATCCGTCCTCATGGATCAGCATGCAACATTGAAGAAAACCCGCCCCACGAGCGCCCGCGGGCGCCCGCGCGAGTTCGACACGGCTACCGTGCTCGAACAGGCGAGCGAGGTGTTCTGGCGCCACGGCTATCACGCCAGTTCGATTGACGACCTGTGCAAGGCCACCGGCCTGTTGCGCGGCAGTCTGTACGGCGTATTCGGCGACAAGCACGGCATCCTGCTAGCCGCCATCGATCATTACGCGGACGGCTCGCTTGCCCGGCTCGCCGAGCGTCTGAACGCGTCACTGCCTCCCGCGGAGGCGCTGCGCCACGCCATCCTGCATTACACCCGGGCGGCGACCGCGCTGGGCACGCGGCGCAGTTGCCTGATTACCAACACCACGCTGGAGATGCAGCTGGATGACGAGCCGCTGCGCGAACGGATCTCCCTGATCCAGCGCCGCATGGCGACGCTGCTTGCCGCCGCCGTGATTCGCGGTCAGGCGAGCGGCGCGTTCAGTTCGACGCTCGACGAAAAAGCCGTCGGTAATTTTCTGCTGTGCCTCATCCAGGGGCTGCGCGTGCTCAGCCGGGGCGCGCACGAGGAGCACGAGTTGTCCGCCATCGTGGATATCGCGATGCGCGCGCTCGTCTAATTTTTTTGCCTAATTATTGAACGAATGGTCATGAATAGCGAATGCGTCAAATCCACGCCAGCGGGTTTTGGCATGGCGGGAACAGCGCCAGTCGGTGCCACGGACAACGTGAGTGCAGCCGACGCGCCGCCGCGTGCCGAGCGTCAAGGACTCGCGCTTGCCGTGCTGTTCGTCGGGGCGTTTCTGGCGCCGCTCGATTACTTCATTGTCAATCTTGCGCTGCCGGCCATTCACACGGGCCTCGGCGCCACGGATGCGCAATTGCAACTGATCGTGTCCGCCTATGCCTCGGCGTACGCTGTGCTGTTGATCACGGGCGGGCGTCTCGGCGACCTGTACGGGCGTCGCCGCATGTTCATGGCCGGAATGGCCGGTTTCGTGATTTCATCGGCGCTCTGCGGGCTCGCCCCCAACGGGCATGTGCTGGTCATCGCCCGGATCGTGCAAGGCATGGCTGCGGCCGTGATGGCGCCGCAGGTGCTGGCGACGGTGCGCGCGGTCGTGCCGCTGTCCCAGCAAACCCGCGTGATGAGTTTCTACGGATTCGTATTCGGGCTCTCGTCGATCGTCGGTCAACTCGGCGGCGGGGCGTTGATTACTTACCATCCGTTCGGCCTCGACTGGCGCGTCATTTTTCTGATCAACATTCCGGTGGGTATTCTGGCGTTCGTCGGCGCCTGGAAGTTCGTGCCCGAAAGCCAACCCGCCGTGCGGACGGGGATCGATCTGAAGGGCGTCGGCCTGCTCTCGCTGTTGCTGCTGCTCATCATCTATCCGATGACGCACGGTCGCGAAGCCGGCTGGCCAGCGTGGACCTACGCCATGTTTGCGTTGAGCGTGCCGGTGTTTGCGCTCTTCATCGCCACCGAGCGGCGCGTCGAACGCCGCGGCGGCCACCCGCTCGTCGACCTGCAACTCTTTCGTAATCCGGCATTTGCGCTGGGCCTCGTGCTGGCGTTCCTGTTCTATTGCAACAGCGCCTTCTTCCTGACCTACGGCATCTTCCTGCAGACCGGTTTGCACTGGACGCCGCTCGCCTCGGGCATCGCCATCATGCCGTTTGCGATCGGCTTCGTGGTCGGACCGCTGACTTCCCCCGCGGTGGTGCGGCATATTGGCGGACATGTATTGACGCTCGGCTTCTCGATGCTGACGGCAGGTTTCGCGCTGACCGGCTGGTCGGCCACGCAGGCGGCCGCGCCGGATCTGTTGTTCTACGGCGGCCTCGTCTGCGCGGGCGTAGGCCAGGGGCTGCTGCTGCCGTCGATCCTGCGCATCATCCTTACCGAGGTCGCGCCCGAGAAAGCGGGGCTGGCATCCGGCGTCGCCTCGTCAACCTTGCAGATTGGCTCGGCGTTCGGCACCGCCGCGATCAGCGGCGCGTTCTTCGGCGTTCTGGGTGGGCGTGCCACGCCTCATGCCTACGCCCACGCGTTTCAGTACAGCCTCGGTATTAATGCGTTATTGATGCTGACGTGCATCGGACTGAGCGTGCTGCTGGTGCGGCATCAGCAGGTTGCACTGCGGCGCGCGGGATAGGCTGAAATAGCCGGGCGCTTTTCTGGACAATTCCCGGCGTTACGCTGCACCGCATTAATGCCGTTGACTCTTCAATCCGGAAAATTCATGGATGAGCGAGACGTTTATGGATGGTTTTGGCAATAATTGATGTGATAAAACGAAACTATTCAAATTGATTTCAACGCCTGACGATTAACCTATGGAATTTTTTACGGTGACATATTATTTTCACGTAAATTGTGCTTCGACGAGGCGCCCGGCGACGGAGTTGGAAGCCTTGAAGGATAGGGGTTTGGCCGTATGAGCATTGTTTCGCCGAGCGAGCCGATGACCAGACGTTGATTCCCGCCTGCAAGAAAACGGTATCAATAAAAATCACTTGCGGACCGTAAATTCGATTGTTAATCTTGGCAAACTTTTTAAATCTTTTGCCAGTCATTCGTCTGAGACAATGGGTTAAAACTTCGTTAAACACAGCAACGCTTTCATCCCGGGGATTGATATGCTGACCGCCACCCTCGATGCATTCGACACACCGTCAAGCGCGCCGCTGAATGTCGGCGATGTGGTCACACTCAAGTCGGGCAGCCTACGCATGACGGTCACCTATGTCGGTCCCGTTGCGCTGACCGTGGGTGACTGGGTGGTGTGTCAATGGTTCGACGAACAGGGCGAACTGCGTCAGGAGATGTTCGAACAGGAGCAGGTTCGGCTCGAACCGCGCTCCATCTCGCCGGGTTCAGTGCACCAAGGCCGTTTCACCCGCGTCGCCCATCCGGGCTGACACGCGCGGGTTCATTCACTTGCAGTCTTACGCCGCTGGGGCCGCGCCGATGGCTTTGGCCATTTCGGTGGTCGGGGCCCAGCCGAGTGCCGCGTAAAGCGGACGCCCTATCTCGGTGGCGTGCAAAATCGCATACGGCAAGCCCCGCTCGCTAAATTCTGCCTCTGCCCGCGCCATCAGCGCCCGGGCAATACCGCGCTGCCGATAGCTTGGTTCCACATACACATTCAGCACGTAGCCGCGCCGGTCCTGTTCCGGATGCAGCGGATGCGGCGGCCAATCGATTTCCATCAAGCCGATGCCGGCCACCGGCGCCTCGTCGTCGAGCGTGATAAAGCCGAAATACGACGCGTCGGCCAGGCGCGGCTGCAACCAGATCCGAAAGGCGGCGGTCATCCGTTCGAGCACCGCCGGCTCGCGTCCGGCCTCACGGAACATCTCGTAACGGTGGCGGCAAATCAGCTCGAGGTCGTCGGCAACCAGCGCTCGCGTATGCAGCATGCTCACCGCCGCGCTTCCGTCGCCATGCGCACTGCCAAACCTGCGAGCACGGTACCCATTAGCCAGCGCTGAGCGAGAATCCACGCCGGGCGCCTCGCGAGAAACACCGCAATCGAACCCGCCATGAGCGCGACCAGCGCATTGATCGTCAGGCTGAACGCAATCTGCACCGAGCCGAGCACCAGCGACTGTTCCAGCACATGGCCGCGTTGCGGTTCGATGAACTGTGGCAGCAGCGACAGATACAGCACTGCAATTTTCGGGTTCAGCAGGTTAGTGACAAAGCCCATGGCAAACAGTTTGCGGGGGCTGTCGGCGGGTAAATCCCGCACCTGAAATGGCGAACGGCCACCCGGTTTGACGGCTTGCCAGGCGAGCCAGAGCATATATAGCGCACCGCCGAAGCGCAGCGCGTCGTACGCGAACGGCACGGCGAGCAGCAGGGCAGTGATACCGAGCGCGGCGCTGAACATATAGAACACGAAGCCCAACGCGACGCCGCCCAGCGAAATCAGGCCGGCGGTGCGGCCCTGGCAGATCGAGCGCGACACGAGGTAGAGCATGTTCGGGCCGGGCGTGAGCGCCATGCCAAGCGAGACGAGACCGAAGGTGAGCAGCTTGGCGAGTTCCGGCATGGTGCGGGTCCTTGGAGAGTGAGGAGGTTGACGTTGTTGGAGCAGCCGGGGCAAGGCAACGCGGTTGAATCAGGCAAAGCAGTTAAGGCAACCAGTGCGGCGCCGGACACCCGGCACGCTCGATGTCACTCACCGTCCGCCCTTATTCCGTGTCGCGCGATTTTGCACGCGCTGGACCAGCATCACCGAAAAGTTGCGCATCTTGACGATACGGCGCGTTTGCTCCACCTGGTTGGCGACGTCTTTCGGCGGATTCGGCTGCAGCGCCCAATAAAGTGCCGCGAGCCAGCCGAAGCCGGTCCAGCCGAGGCACGCGTTGAACAACGCGAGCGTCAGCAGGTCGTGGCGTTTGCGCCGGTCGGCGAGGATGGCCGGCAGGAAGTACAGCCCCAAGGCAATGAATGCGGCGACGGCTTGAATGACCGTGCTGGTGCCCATCGTGGTTCTCCAGGCGTGGTCGTAACCTTTCAATTGTCGCGCGATTGGCGAATTTGCGCAGCAGCGGTTTGCGATAACGTGAAGCGAGCGTGGCCAGGGCCGGGCCAGTCGTGATCCGTCCAAGCCGCGATGCTGCCGCGCCGCGCGAGGGCCTGGCCGACTGGGGGACTTCAGGCCGGCACCGTAGAGGGCTATCATGTGCGTTTTGACCGACCGACCGGACAGCCAACATGATTTCCGACGACACGACTCAGCAAGCCAGACAGATCAATCACGACTCGCTCCGCGAATTTGTGGACCGCAAGTGGAACGACGAGATCGTGCCGGCGCTGACCGACTATATCGCCGTGCCCGCCAAGAGCCCGGGCTTCGACGCTGACTGGGTCAAGCACGGCTTTATCGATCGTGTCGTGAGAGATGCGGCGCAGTGGGCAGAGCAACAACCGGTCAAAGGCCTGAAGCTGGAAGTGATCCGCCTGCCGGGCCGCACACCGGTCATCTTCTTCGAGAGCCCGGCCACGCGCCCGGGCAGTACCGAGACCATCGTGCTGTACGGTCACCTCGACAAGCAGCCTGAATTCGACGGGTGGCGCAACGACCTCGGTCCGTGGACCCCGAAACTGGAAGACGGCAAACTGTACGGCCGCGGTGGCGCGGATGACGGCTATGCCATCTATGCGAGCCTCACCGCGCTCGCCGCACTCGACGCGCAAGGCGTGGAGCGTCCGCGTTGCGTGGGGCTGATTGAAACCTGCGAAGAGTCGGGCAGCTACGATCTGCTGCCGTACGTCGACGTGTTGCGCGAGCGGCTCGGCAAAGTGGGGCTGGTGGTGTGCCTCGACTCGGGTGCAGGCAATTACGACCAACTGTGGCTGACCACCTCGCTGCGCGGCATGGTGGCGGGCGATCTCGAAGTCCATGTGCTCGACGAAGGGATCCACTCGGGCGGCTACGGCGGCATCACGCCATCGAGCTTCCGCATCATGCGGCAACTGTTCGACCGTCTTGAGGATGCATCTAACGGTAACCTGCTGCCGAAGGGTTTCCATTGTCCGATTCCGGCCGATCGTCTGCGCGAAGCGGAGGCCACGGCCCATATTCTGGGTAATGACGTCTGGAAGAAGATTCCGTGGGCCTGCGGCCAGGACGGCCGCCAGGTGTTGCCCACCACGACCGATCCGAAAGAGGCGCTGCTCAATTCCACCTGGCGTCCGTCGCTCTCGGTCACGGGGGCAGCGGGCTTGCCGGCCCTCGCCGACGCCGGCAATGTGCTGCGCCCGCGCACCGCGTTCAAGCTGTCGTTGCGTTTGCCGCCGCTGCTCGACGCGGTCAAGGCGGTCGCGGAACTGAAAGCCTTGCTCGAGTTCGATCCGCCGTACAACGCCAAGGTCACCTTCAAACCGGACGCCGGCGCGGCCACCGGCTGGAGCGCTCCGGATCTCGCGCCGTGGCTCGCCACGGCCCTCAACGACGCATCACGTCAGCACTACGGCGCGGATTGCGCGTACATGGGGCAGGGCGGCACGATCCCGCTGATGAACGTGCTGAAGGAAGGTTTTCCGCATGCCCAGTTCATGGTGTGCGGCGTACTCGGACCGAAGTCGAACGCGCACGGCCCGAACGAGTTCCTGCATGTGCCCTACGGCAAGAAGCTGACGGCGGCGGTGGCCGGTGTGATTGCCGCCGCGCCTTGATGCTTAATCTCAACCCCGCTCACTCACACCGCGAATGACCGATCCCCGCCCGGCCTGTCCGTCTGCGCCCAGTATTCCGTTCCAAACGTTGCACGCCTACGTCAAGGCGATCTGGGAGCAGGCCGGCAGTGCGCCGCGTGAGGCCGAACTGGTCGCCGACCATCTGCTGGCGGCGAATCTCACCGGTCACGATTCGCATGGCGTCGGGATGATTCCGCGTTATGTGGCGTCGCTGCGGGATAACGAACTCCAGCTCAATCTGCACGCGCAGGTGGTGCGCGACGCCGGCGCGGTGCTGACCGTCGAGGGCGGCAAGGGCTTCGGTCAGGTCATCGCCTATGAGGCAATGGAGCACGGTATCGAACGCGCAAAGCGTCTCGGCATCTGTGCGGTGGGCCTGCGCAGGGCGCATCATATCGGCCGCATCGGTCACTGGGCCGAGCAGTGCGCGCGCGCTGGGGTCGTTTCGTTTCACTTCGTCAATGTGGCGGGCGATCCGCTGGTCGCGCCGTTCGGCGGCACCGACCGCCGCATCGGCACCAATCCGTTCTGCGCTGCGTTTCCGCGCAACGGCAAACCGCCGCTGGTGCTCGATTTCGCCACCAGCGCCGTCGCATTCGGCAAGGTCCGGGTCGCGTATAACCAGGGCAAACAGGTTCCGCCCGGCGCGCTGATCGATCACGCGGGACATGCCACGCTCGAGCCGAAATCGATGATCGAGGCACCCATCGGCTCGCTGCTGCCGTTTGGCGGTCACAAGGGGTTTGGGCTGGCCGCGATGTGCGAGATATTCGCCGGCGCGCTATCCGGCGGCTACACGACGCATGCGGATACGCTGGGGACCCATCACGCCATCGTCAACTGCATGCTGTCGGTGATCATCAATCCTGCCGCCTTCGATGCACCGAACGCCGAGGCGGAAGCCGATGCGTTCGTCGAATGGGTGAAGGCCTCGCCGCTTGCCAGCGGTACCGAACACATCCTGGCGCCGGGCGAACCGGAACGCGCCATCCGGGCCGAGCGCGAGGCCCACGGCGTGCCGGTCGATCCTGCTACCTGGCAGCAGATTCACGATGCCGCGCGGGCGGTCGGCATGCCGGCGGAGCAGATCGAGCGCTGGTCGCAGCATCTGCAATAACAATTACCCAAGTGCGGTGCTAGAAGTGCGATAGTCCGTTCGTCGCGGGCGCGCCCTCGTGTCAGTCCTCCACCCATCAACGCGCGGCTGCTGCCACCCTCTGCCGCCTCATCCCCAGTCTCTGACCACGACTCAAAAACAACCTCAAGCAGTATTTTCGACTGAATTGCCTAATGGTAAATAATTACCGTGCGCTTCGCCATCGGCAATAAATTCCGTATTCAGCCGCATATCAATTGCCGATTGGCTTTGGCACATCATTTCCGGCGCACTTTTTCGCGAGCAATCGTTTGCGTAATTCGGAGTGCTTGCCGTTTCAAACTTCCCCGTGGACCCCCGTGCAACGGACTTGCAAGGACAACTTGTGTTCGTCCGTTAGGCATCCCGCTCCCAACTGATTGATGTCTGCTTTAGGCTCGACTTGCATTACCGCCGTTTAACCTTAAAGGACCGATCAAAATGAATCTTCATAATCACCACGCCTGCCGTCCGTTCCTCGAAGCCGGTAATTTGTCGCAGATTTCGGCTTACTACGAAGAGGGGCGCAACATCATGTGGATGATGTTGCGCGCGCAGCCGCGTCCCTGTTTCAACCTCGAATTGGTACACGACATTCTTGGACTTGCCCAGGCCGCACGCGATTCGGGCCTGCCGATCGATTTCTGGGTGACAGGCTCGCTGATCCCGACGATGTACAACGTCGGCGGCGATCTCGACTTCTTCGCCGAGACGATCCGCAACGGCAGGCGTCAGGCACTGATGTCGTATGCCCGGGCCTGTGTCGATTGCGTGCATGCAGCAGCGCGCGGTTTCGATACGGGCGCGATCTCGATTGCCATGGTGGAAGGAACCGCACTGGGGGGCGGTTTCGAAGCCGCCTTGGCACATCATTTTCTGCTGGCACAGAACGACGCCCGCATGGGTTTTCCGGAGATCGCGTTCAATCTGTTCCCGGGAATGGGCGGCTATTCGCTGGTGGCACGCAAGGCCGGCATGCGCCTCGCGGAAGAGCTGATCGGCGTCGGCGAATCGCACACGGCGGAATGGTATGCGGGCAAGGGGCTGGTCGACCAGTTGTTCGAGCCGGGTGAGGCGTACGTGGCGACGCGCACTTTTATCGACACGTTGCGCCCGAAGATGAACGGCATCCGCGCGATGTTGCGGGCGCGTCAGCGGGTTCTGCAGCTCTCGCGCGCCGAGTTGATGGAGATTACCGAGGACTGGGTGGAAGCCGCCTTCACGATCGAAGAAAAGGATCTGGCGTTCATGGAGCGGCTCGTCATGTTGCAGAACCGCCGGACTTCGACCATGCGTCAGGCTAGCGCAAGCATCGCCTGATGCTCGCAGAAGCTCAGGCGATCAACCTGAGCTTCTGCCGCTCGCGCAACCACTGTTCGAATTCCACGGCCGGCATGGGCTGGCCGTACAGAAAGCCCTGTACGTATTCCACCCCGAGCCCCTTCATAAAAACTTCTTCCGCTTCCGTTTCGATCCCTTCGGCGACCACCTTGAAATTCAGTTCCTGGGCCACCGCGACCATCGAGCGCACCAGCGCCTGCGCCTTGGAGTTCTCGTTGATGGAGCGCACGAAGCTGCGGTCGAGCTTGATGACATCGAGCGGAATTCGTCCAAGCTGTGACAGCGACGAATAGCCGGTGCCGAAGTCGTCCAGATGCACCTGAGCGCCGAGCTGGCGGAATTGCGTGATGAGCCGGATCGCCGCGGCTTCGTCTTCGATCAGGCAGCTTTCGGTGAGTTCGAGGTCGACGAGGCAGGTATCGAGCCCGGCTTGCTGGAGCGCTTCCGCGAAATGCCGGACCACGGCCGTATCCACCAGTTGCCGCGCCGAGACATTGATCGCCACGCGCAGATTGAAGCCGTCGGCCTTCCAGCGGGCAGCCTGGATGGCAGCCGTCTGCATGACCCAGCGGCCGAGGTGGCCAATCAGCCCGGATTCTTCGGCATAGCGAATGAATTCGGTGGGCATGATCTGTCCGCGTTCCGGCGAATTCCAGCGGATCAGCGCTTCGACGCCGTGCACCACGCCGGTCGAAAGCGACAGCTTCGGCTGATAGAAGAGCGTGAACTGGCCTTCTTCCAGGCCGCGCCGCAGATTGGTGTCGAGCCACATGTACTCGGCGACCTTGCGATCCATTTCCGGCGAGAACACCCGGTAGGTCCGCTTGCCTTCGTCCTTGGCGACGTACATGGCGGTGTCCGCCGAGCGGATCAGCGATTCGAGGCTGTCGCCGTGCTCCGGACACAGCGCGATGCCGATCGAACAACCGGTGTAGACCTCCACGAGCCCGAGGCTGAACGGCGTGCGCAGGCGCTCCAGAATGCACTGCGCGGTGTGCTCCAGCGAATCGCGCGTGGCGGTGGTGGCCAGCACGATAAACTCGTCGCCGCCCAGCCGCGCGAGCGTGTCGCCTTCGTTCAGGCACTGGCTGATAGCCGCCGAGACATCGCGGATCAGCCGGTCGCCGAACACATGGCCGTAGTGGTCGTTGACCTTCTTGAAGTTGTCGAGATCGAGGAACAGGATGCCGACCGATTCGCCGACCGCCGCGCTCGAAATGGCCGCGCGGATCTTGTCCTGGATCGCATTGCGATTGGCAAGACCGGTCAGGGAGTCGGTGTTGGCAAGTTCCGTGAGACGTTCCTGCGCGCGGCGTTCTTCGGTGATGTCCGTACCTGAGCAGATCAGAAACTGCTCGTCGACCCCGCTGCCGCTTTGCACGAACTTGTTGCGAAACAGGAATAGCCGCTCGCCGTGGACGGTTCTCACGAGCCGTTCGACTTCGTAGGAGACGCCGCGGTTGAAGAAGCCGGCAATGTTCTGGCTCGACGCCGCACCCGCTTCGGATGACATGAACAGCGCCCAGACACTGCGGCCGACGATATCTTCCTCTTTCATGCCGGTGAGTTCTTCGGCAAGGCGGTTAAAGCGCTGGATGCGACCGTTGCGGTCGACGATCACGACCACCGAGTTGACTTCCGACACCACCTGCTCGGCGAACGACAAGCCGTGGACCAGGTCGCGTGCCACGGATTCCGTATCTTCGTAGGCCGAGGCCGTGCCTGCCCAAAGATTGCTGCTCAGCTTCTTGCCGACCAGATGCAGGCGCAGCGGCTGGCCGAACAGGCGCACGTCGAGCAGCAAATGGGCGGTGATGCCCGTAAGGCGACGGATCTGCGCGGCCTGCTGCGGGCTCAGGGAAATGGCGGCATTGGCGGGCATGTCGCCCGTCACCGGCGTCAGTTCGAGCGCGTTGCTGTCTTTCGAGAGACGCCAGCAAGGGCTGCTTGTGCCGAACTGGGCAAACAGCACCTGGTCGTGTTGGTCGTCGGTCATAAGGGTTCCGGGGCAAGACGCGCTTGCGGGCCGTCAGCGTAAAAAACCGGCTGGCGGGTGGCAATCAGTCTACATCAGATGAAAGTCGAACTTCATTGTATCCAGGCGACGTGCACTCGCGGTCATAACCGTATATCGGCAATCGTTCCCCATTCTTTAGAGGGCCCGCTCAGAAAGGGCGCGCGAGGCGGGTGCGCATGGGCTCGCGTGCTGCGCTGTCGCCATCCGTCAGGTAAATGAACTCGCCCGCCACCAGCGCCGCGACTGCCACGCCGTCCCGGTACAGGACGCGGTTGCCGGCCACCGCCGGCACCTTGTCGCCGGGCAGCAGCGTGCCGACGAGGTTCAGCGGATCGGTGCCCGCGACGCAGACAAAAGCGCCGACGTTGGCATGGCGGCGCACTTCGCGCAGCAGCGGAATCGCTTCCGGCAGCGCAAACTGCTCGCCCGCCAGACCGTTGATGAAACGCCCGCCGCGCACCTGGCCGCGCGCTTCGAGGCGCTGCAGGACGCGCAGCAGATCGCGCCACGGCGGCAGCCATTCGGCTTCGCGCGCGAGCAGACGCCAGCACACCACGCCATAGCGGCGCAACAAGGTCATCGCCAGCTGTTCGAGGACTTCGGGCGCGAGCCGCGGAGCATGCGCTGACTGGAGGACCGCGGGCGCGTCTTCCGTGATCGCTGACGCACTGTGCCGGCGGACCCGCGCCCACCGCCCGGCGTCGTCCATGCCGCCAATCAGCGCGCCGCGCGGCCGCCTGCGAGCGTGATGTGCCTGGCGTTTCGCCGCGGGTTTCAGCAACGCGCGCAAGCCGGCGAAACTGTCCGAATTCACGAGCCCCGCAGCAACCAGTTCTCCTAATGCATTTTCCAGCTCTATACCGAGTAGGCGGGTATCGCCTAGCAGTTCGTCGAAGAACATGGCGCCGTGTTGCGTGAGCGCGTCATATACGCTCTGGGCGCGTGGCGACAGCTCCGGTGCTTCGCGTTGATCGATCAGCGCGCTCCACAGGTCGATGTCACGGCGTGGCAACAACACGATCGGTGTGCTGCGCACGGGCGCGGCGGCTGCGTGGGCGCGCTCGGTCAGGCGGGTCCACACCAGTTTGCCGGAGCGGCACAGTTCGTCCAGCGCGGTCAATGTGTAGTCCTTGAGACGGGCCGGCAGGATGTCTTCTTCCCAGGCTGCGGCCGGCGCCTCGAAGCCCGCCAACTGATCGAGCACGGCGGCGAGTGCGTCGCGCCCTTCGCCGCGCGTCGCGGGGCTCAGATGCTGCCATTCGAACAGGAAGCGCATGAAATCGTGCCGCTCGACCGGTTCGATTTCGCGCCGCAAGCGTCTGACGGTATAGCGGTGGATGCGCGCCAGCAGGTGGCGTTCGCACCATTCCTCGACGGTGGCGCGCGGCGTGAAGCGGCCGCGCATCACGTAGCCTTGTGCTTCGAGCGCGATCAACGCGTGTTCCACCGCGGCGTCCGGGAAGCTCAGCGCAGCGGCGATGGCCGCTACCGGCAGCGGACCCAATCCTGTGAGGCGGGCGCGGATGACATCGACCCGTGCGTCGGCGCCGCCCCATGGCTCGGTGAAGCCTTTGGGGGCGGCGATAGCCGGTGCGAACACCGCATCCGGATAGATTGCGCGCAGGCAGGTCAGGCGTTCGGCCGGCAGCCAGAGCACGGCACCGCCCGGGTCTTGCAGCCGGGTGGCGCGGCCGGCCTGGGCGAGCGCGGCGAGCCACACGGGCCAATCCGGGTTCTGGTGCGCTTCGGCTTCGCTGATGCACGCGAGACCGGTCAGCGCTTCATGCATCTCATCGACACTGCGCGGTTGCGGCCAGGCTTCTTCGCGCACGCCGGCAATCGCGTCCGCGTCGAGCGCGCCGAGATCGTCCGCGGAGGCGGGATCGGACCAGCGCCGGTTGAGCACGGCCTGGGTACGACGCTCTTCGATGGGCGCATCGTCGAGATACGCATACGGCTTGGCAGTGAGGATTTCCGCCGCGAGCGGCGAGGGCGCGGGCAACTCGCGCGTGACGAGTTTGATCCGGCCTTGTTCGATTCGACGCAGCAGGCTCAGCCAGGCTTCGGTGTCCATCGCTTCGTGCAGGCAGTCATCGACGGTCTGATCGACCAGCGGATGATGCGGCACGTCACGCTCGCCGACGATGTTCTCGAGGCACGCCGCCTGATCCGGAAACACGGCCGCGAGCAGATCCTCGCCGCGCATGCGTTGCAGTTGCGGCGCGCTCTTGCGGCCGCCGGTGTAGCGCGGCAGCGCGAGCGCGGTGGTGGCGTTCCAGCGCCAGCGCACGCCGAACAGGGGTGCGTCCAGCAAGGCCTGGATCAGCAGATGTTCGGCGGTGTTGGAATGCAGGTAGCGCCACACCTCATCCAGCGCGAAGCTATGGCTGCCGGTCAGCGAGAGGATGATGGCGTCCTCGGTCGCGGCGGCCTGGATTTCGTAGTTGAAGTTGCGGCAAAAGCGTTTGCGCAGCGCGAGGCCCCACGCGCGATTGACGCGGCTGCCGAACGGCGCGTGAATCACGAGCTGGGTGCCGCCGGATTCGTCGAAGAAGCGCTCCATCACCAGCGTGTCTTGCGTCGGCAGCGTGCTCAAGGCGGCGCGGGCGCGCGCGAGATATTCGGCAATCTGCCGCGCGGCGGCTTCGTGAAGACCGAGCGTCGTGATCATCCAGTGGATGGCGGCCTCGATTCGCGACGCGTTCGTGGCCGAATCGTGGGGCGCAGGGTCTGCATGCGTGACGGTGCGCAGTGCTTTGGGCTCCGAAACGAGAGCCGGGGGCGACTCACCGAGCAACTGATCGATCTGGGCCCGCAGGCGGGCGACGCCCAGCGACAGTTCATTGCTGCGGCCCGGCGCCTCGCCCAGCCAGAACGGGATATTGGGCGGCTGCCCGTGCGCATCTTCCACCCGCACGCGGCCCGCTTCCACCCGCAGGATGCGGTACGACGCATTGCCGAGCTGGAACACATCGCCCGCCAGACTCTCGACCGCGAAGTCCTCGTTGACCGTGCCGATATTCACCGCCTGCGGTTCGAGAACCACGGCATAGTCGGCGTTTTCGGGAATCGTGCCGCCCGAGGTCACCGCCACCAGCTTGCCGCCGCGCCGGCCGCGCAGGGTGCCGCTGACCGCGTCGCGATGCAGCCAGGCGCCGCGCGGACCGTGGCGGCTGGTATAGCCCTCGGCGAGCATGCGCAGCACGGCGTCGTACTGATCGCGCGTCAGCTCGGCGTAGGGGGCGGCGCGTCGGATCAGGCCGAACAGGGCATCCTCGCTCCACTCGGCGCCCGACACTTCCGCGACGATCTGCTGAGCCAGCACGTCGAGCGGCGCGCGCGGGATCTGCAGTGCGTCGAGCTCGCCGCGCCGCACGCAATCGAGCAGGGCCGCGCATTCGATCAGGTCGTCCCGCGAGGTCGGGAACAGACGCCCCTTCGGCATGCCGCCCACGTGGTGCCCGGAGCGTCCGACGCGCTGCAGGAACGGCGCAATCGCGCGTGGCGAACCCATCTGGCAGACCAGATCGACATCGCCGATATCGATGCCCAGTTCCAGCGACGCCGTCGCGATCAGCACGCTCAGTTCGCCGCGCTTGAGCCGCTGCTCGGCGTCGAAGCGATGTTCTTTGGCGAGGCTGCCATGGTGCGCCGCCACCGCCTGCTTGCCGAGGCGCTCGGTGAGATGGCGCGCGACGCGCTCAGCCATGCGCCGCGTGTTGACGAAGACCAGCGTGGTGCGATGCTGGGCGATCAGTTCGGCGAGCCGGTCATAGACCCGCTCCCAGACTTCGTTCGCCATCACCGCTTCGAGCGGCACCGGCGGAATCTCCAGGGCGAGATCGCGGGCGCGGATATGGCCGATGTCGACGATCGCGCAATCGGCGGGCGCGTCGCTGGCAATGCTCGCGCCGCCCACCAGAAAGCGGGCCACGGCTTCGATCGGCTTTTGCGTGGCGGACAGGCCGATGCGCGCCAGGCGCCGGCCGCACAGCGCGTCGAGCCGTTCAAGACTGAGCGCAAGGTGACTGCCGCGCTTGCCGCCCGCCAGCGCGTGAATTTCGTCGACGATCACCGTGCGCGTGGTAGCCAGCATGCGGCGGCCCGAATCCGAGCCGAGCAGGACATAGAGCGACTCCGGCGTCGTCACGAGAATGTGCGGTGCACGCTTGCGCAGCGCGGTGCGCTCCTGCTGGGGGGTGTCGCCGGTGCGCACGGCGGTGCGGATGTCGAGCGGCGGCAAGCCGCGTTGCGCGAGTTCGGCGGCGATGCCTTCCAGCGGCGCCTGCAGGTTCAGACGGATGTCGTTGGAAAGCGCCTTGAGCGGCGACACGTAGACCACCAGCGTTTCGTCCGGCAACTTGCCACCGTTGGCGAGGCCCTGCTGGACGAGGCCGTCGAGCGCGGACAGAAAGGCCGTCAGGGTTTTACCGGAGCCGGTCGGCGCGGCGACCAGCGTCGGGCGGCCGCTGCGGATGGACGGCCAGGCGGCGAGCTGGGCGTCGGTGGGCGCCGCAAACGTCTTGCGGAACCAGCTGGCAACCGCCGGATGAAAATCGTCCAGCGCGCCGCGCGCGGAAGAGGCGGGAGTCATGCTGTCGTAGATGGGGGCGCGGCGGGCCATATCCAGAGGAGCGGGCGCGTGAGGCGCCGGGTGAGGAAGCAGGGCTCAGTCTCGCAGGTTTTCAGGCGCCGCGCCATGTGGATCGGCCCGCTGGAAACGGCCCATGGCATCCGCCATGTCCTGGCGGCGACATTACCGGATTCTTGCCCGTGCAGTATCCTGAGCGGATCCTTCATCCTGTCGGAGAGCCTCAACGATGCGCTATAACCAGCTAGGCCGCACCGGCCTGTTTGTTTCTGAACTGTGTCTTGGCACGATGACTTTCGGCGGCGGCGAAGGCATCTGGCGGCAGATCGGCAATCTGCAGCAGGCCGACTCCGAACGCCTCGTGGGCCGCGCGCTCGACGCCGGCATCAATTTCATCGATACCGCCGACGTCTACTCGCAGGGCCTGTCCGAACAGATCACCGGTCTCGCGCTGAAAAACCTCAAGGTGCCGCGCGACCAGGTGGTGGTCGCCACCAAGGTGTTCGGCGCGACGGCGGAATCCGCCAACACGCGCGGCACGTCGCGCTATCACATCATGGACGCGATCAAGGCGAGCCTCAAACGCCTGCAGCTCGATCACATCGACCTGTATCAGGTGCACGGTTTCGATCCCGCCACGCCGATCGAAGAAACCGTGCGCGCGCTCGATACGCTGGTTCAGCACGGCCACGTGCGCTATGTCGGGGTGTCGAACTGGGCCGCATGGCAGATCGTCAAGGCGCTCGGCGTGGCCGAGCGGCACGGGCTCGCTCGCTTTGAAACACTGCAGGCGTATTACACGCTCGCAGGCCGCGATCTCGAACGCGAACTGGCGCCGATGCTGCGCAGCGAAGGGCTCGGACTGATGGTCTGGAGCCCGCTGGCAGGCGGCCTGCTGAGCGGCAAGTACGGTCGCGAGCAGCAGGGCGAGACCGGCAGCCGCCGCACCACCTTCGACTTCCCGCCGGTGAATCGCGAGCGCGCCTACGACTGTATCGATGTGATGCGCGGCATCGCCGAGGCCAAAGGCGTATCCGTCGCGCAAATCGCGCTGGCGTGGCTGCTGCATCAGCAGGCGGTGATGACGGTGATCGTCGGCGCGAAGACGGTTGAACAGCTCGACGACAACATTGCCGCGACGGCGGTGGAACTGAGCGCGGACGATCTGGCGAAGCTCGACGCGGTCAGCGCGTTGCCTTCCGAATATCCGGGCTGGATGCTGGAGCGGCAGTGCGAACCGCGCCGCAACCAGTTGGAGCAGAGCCGCCATCGCTCCGTGAAATGAGGCTATTGGCGTGACCTGAGTGGGCAGACGCTGGCGCGCTACTTCCTGCCGAACCAGCGCCGCTCGATCACGCGAATCAACGCGCATACCAGCAACGCGCAGAGCGTCCCGAGGGTTACCTGACCGAGCCGCTCCAGCGCGATTTCCCACGCCGGCCCCATGTGCGGCACCAGCAATACGATGGTGGCGGTGATGCCGCCGAGGCGCGCCGCGCTGCCGATATTGGCGCTCCAGCAGCTAACGATCACGATCGCGACGGTCACCATATAGGCGAGGAAATGACCGCGGCCCAGCACGGCGGCGATCAGTCCGCACAGGCCGCCGACCATCGCGCCGAAGAACTGGTCATAGGACAGTTTGCGTGTGTCGACATAACTGTGCTGACTCACCGCGATGGCGGTGATGGCGGCCCAGAAGGGCTGCTCGGCGTGGAGCGCGCTCGCAATGGCAAACGCGATACTGGCGCCCACCACCGCCTGCAGCGCCATGACGGAACCTTCGATCAGGCGGTCCGGCAGCGGCAGCGATTTCAGGAACGCGAACAGCGAATTCGCGGCGCTCATCTGCGCCGCGCGGCGGGCTTGGGGAGATTCCGTCATGGTGTCGTGAAAGCAGGCGTGATGAGGCAGTGAGATTGCGGCCTATTCTATCGACTCGTGGGCAGGCGCCACGCAAACACGCCGCGCTCAAGGTTGCGGATGACGTCCGCGGTGATACCAGTTCATCAACGGCGTGGCCGAGATCCCGTGCACGACGACCGAAGCCGTCACGACCGCGAGCGCGAGCGGCACCAGCGGCAGAATCGCCGCGCCCGGCCCTTGTTCGAGCGCATAGGCGAGGTAGTAGAACGAACCAATGCCGCGAATGCCGAACCAGCTCATCAGGCGGCGTTGCGGGCTCGAGGCCTGCGAGCCGAGCAGCGCCAGTTCGACGGACGCGGGCCGGATCAGCAGGAACAGCACCACGATCAGCGCGAGGCTCGCGCCTGCAAACAAAGGCACGCGCAGATTGGCGAGCACGTTGCCGATCATGGTCATGATGACGACTTCGGCGATGCGCTCCAGTTCGATGGTGAAGCCCAGCACCGACTCGGTCATGAACGCATGAGCCTTGTCCGGATCCGCGGCGGTCGCGGTGACGTCTTCCGAATCGACCGTGCCGATGGTACTGCGCGGCGAGCGCTCGCCGCTGGCCTTGTGTTCGACGCGGCGCATGCCGACCCCGGCTGCGAACACCGCCAGAAAGCCGTAGGTCTGGGCGAGTTGCGCGCAGCCGAACGACAGCACGATCAATCCAAGCGCGAAGAAGCCTTCGAGGCCGAGCGCCTGCGCGTGGTGTGTGCGCAGCCACGTGACGGCATGCGTCGTGGCCCAGCCCAGGGCGGTGCCAATCGCGATGGCGCCGGCGATTCCCCAGAGCGCGCCGCCGGCGAATCGCCACGTCAGCACCGTAGCCGCGCTGGCGTGCGGCACGGCGCACAGTGCGAGCCCGAGCAAGGCAAACGGCAGCGCAATGCCGTCGTTCAGTCCGCCTTCGCCGGAGAGCGCGAAACGCAACACGTCGCGATCGCCAGGGTCGTGCACCTGAACGTCGTGGGCGAGAACCGGATCGGTGGGTGCGAGAATCGCCGCGAGCAGCAGCGCCGGCCCCCAGCCGAGTTGCAATCCGTAGACGCCGAACATCATGAGCAAGGCAATCGTCAGCAGCATGGCGGGCACGCCGAGCCGCAACGGTAACCACCATAGCGCGTCGAACACGGGAACCCGCAGACGCAGACCGATCGCGAACAGCGAGACCAGCAAGGCAATCTCCGTCACGCTACGCAACAGATGCGCGTCGCTGACGACATCCAGATGCAACAGGTTCACCCCGCCAGGACCCAGGGCGTAGGCGATCGCAAGATAGAACATGGCGGCGCTGACCGGCAGCCGCCGGAAGGTGGTGGCCGCAATGCCCATGAAGACGAGCACGCTGCCGACGATGAGGAACCAGAGGGTTTCAGTGTCGTGCATGAACGGGCCGGGCTGGCCGGCAGGTGCGGCCCGCTCTGCGGCGCGGGGGCGGGCGCTTTGGCGACTTGCTCAAGATGGCTTGTCCCGGGCTGAAGTGACGCGGGGCGCGCCATCGTTGACGCGCCGCCAAGGATGGCGTCGGGTCACAGCTTGACGCCGCCCGCTTCCGGCGCATCCGAACTACCCGGAGCAATCGCGCCGACACCGAGATCGTCGCGTCCCCAGTACGGCTCGCTGCCGTAGTACTGGTGGACGGACGTGGCCCAGGTTTGATCGGCCATGGAAGGCCAGTGGTCCTTGTCGAAGCCTGGTGCATTCTTGACGCGCTCCGTCGACATGGCGAGCTGGAAGCACTTGCGTTCGGTGTCGAGCGTCAGCGCGTGCCAGGGAATCGCCAGCAGCTTGTCGCCGATGCCGAGGAAGCCGCCGCTCGAGAGCACCGCGTAGGCGATTCGTCCGGAGCGCACGTCGAGCATGATGTCCTTCACCTTGCCGACGTCGTCACCGTCGCTGCTCAGCACCTTGTTGCCGTCGAGCGTGGCTGCCGCCATCACGTCCGGTCCGGGTCCCGCTGCGGACCGGCCGCCGTCGCCGACGATGTTCGCGCCGGCGCCGGTGCGGGTCTGTGTCTGATTGAGGATGCTCATGAGGGTCTCCCTTGAATCGATGGATGTCCCGGAGAGACAGCAATGGCTGTTCCTTCAATGACGCGGGGCCTGAAGAGGGGCCTTCGAATGTGAATGCGCAGCAGCGGACGGCCGGAGCATCGTGTACAGGCCTCACCCCGCGGCGCGGCGCACAGGACGGCGCGTAAAACGCGTCAATCCGATTGCAATTCTTGCGTGCCGTGCAGCCCGTGGTAGACGCATGGCGCCGCCGCGGCGGCGCCGCATGCGCTATCGCCAGTACGCGCATCAAGGACGCGAGGCGACCTCGTCGAGGTGCAGAAGTAAATCCGCCGGATCTTCGTAGACGCGCAAGGCGCCGGCGCGTTCGAGTTCGTCCTGCCCGTAGCCGCCCGCTAGCAGGCCGACGCCCAGCGCGCGGCAGCGCTGCGCGGCGAGCATGTCCCAGATGCTGTCGCCGACCACGATGCTGTGTTCGATCGGCGCGCCGAGGCGATGGGCGGCGGCCAGGAACAGATCGGGGTCGGGCTTCGCATATTTCACGTCATCGCGGGTTACCACGACGGCCTTCTCAGGATCGACCCCGAGTGCGGCGAGATTGACCGCGGCGGTCTCCATCCGGCCACTGGTGGCGATCGCCCAGCGGGTCCCGCTCTCGCTCAGCGCGGCGAGCAGTTCGCGCGCGCCGGGCAGCGGCCGCACCTGGTTTCCCAGCGCCCGATAGGCTTCGGCGTGCGCGCGCCGCAGGCGCTCGATCCGTTCAGCGCTCATTTCACTGCGGGTTTCGCGTAGCAACTGATCGGTGAACAATCCGCCACTCATGCCGATCTTGCGATGAATGCGCCACACCGACAATTCGATTCCTTCGTGATCGAGCGCCTGTTTCCACGCAAGGACGTGCTGATACACGCTGTCGACTAGCGTGCCGTCGAGATCGAACAGGAAAGCAGTTTCAATGCGCATGGTGTTCTCCGAAAGGGTCAGTGGTAATAAAAAATAAAAGCGGGAAAGCGGTCTTTGGCTATGGTGCACCAAGTGTGACCTTTGCGGGCGTGTATGCGCTTTGGACGATGACGCGGGCTGGAGCGTGTTTCGGTGCAGGCGTTGACGTGGGAGCCACGTTGTGAAGGGTGGGGTTTGTGGATCTGCAATGGCAAGCGGCTGCTGCGGACAAGCCGCCTGCTCCGGACTAGCCGCGTTGGGTTCCAGTTTGCCTGCCTTACCTCGGTGCCGTGCGGGCGGAGGCACGTACCCGAGTCGCGCGTGCTGCACCGGGCGTGCCGGATGACTTTCTGATGGACCGGGACTTACTCAGGAGTGCGGTCAGTTTCTCGTCGGTCACGGCATCAACCACATTTGCGACTTCTGCGGCAGCAGTGGCACCGCGAGCACGTGCCGCGTTGCTGCTCGAACTGGCGCGAGCGGGCCGAGCGGCCTGGCGCCGTCTGCGTGCGTCGTTGGCCGCCTGCCTTGCCGCCTGTTTCGCGGTGCTGGCGAGCAGACTGGCGAAGGCCGCTTCGTCGACCCGCAGGCCGCGGCGCGGTCTGCAATCGGCGAGGCCCTGCAACTCGTCGGCCTCGAAGGCGGCGATCACCGCCGGGTGGATATAACAACGCCGGCATACGGCGGGCGTATTGCGCAGCAGCGCAGCCACGTCCTTCACCGTGGCGACGATATGTCGCCGGGCCTCGGTCGCGCTTTCGCATAGCAGCTTGCGCAACGCGGCGAACGCGTACACGCTGCCGGCCCACGTGCGGTAGTCCTTGGCGGTGAAATCGGCGTTGCTGACGCGTTTCAGGTAGTCGTTGATATCCGCCGATCCGACGGTGTGGCGCGTGCCGTCGTCAGCGAGGTACTGGAACAGGTCGTGACCCGGCAACTCGGCGCAACGCAGCACGATGCGCTTTACGCGCGCATGATCGATGGCGACGTCGTGCTCGATGCCGCTCTTGCCGCGAAAGCGGAAGCGTACCCGACCCGCCTCGATCTTCAGATGCTTTTTGCGCAGCGTGGTGAGCCCGTACGACTGGTTGTCACGCGCGTATTCGACGCTGCCCACCCGGATGAGCGTCGAGTCGAGCAATTGGACGATTGCGGCGATGACCTTATCGCAGGGCATGCCGGGGAGTTTCAGGTCGCGCGTCACGCGAGCGCGGATCTTCGGCAAGGCCCGGCCGAACGCGGCGAGGCGCTCGAATTTGTCGGCGTCACGGGTATCGCGCCACAGCCCATGATAGCGGTATTGCTTGCGCCCCCGCGCATCCCGCCCGGTGGCCTGCACATGGCCACGCGGGTCCGGACAGATCCAGACGTCGACGTAGGCGGGCGGGATCGCGAGGGCGTTGATGCGGGCAATTTCATCGGCATCGTCGATGCGGGCACCTTCCGTGTCGAAGTACGCAAAGCCCTCCTTGAGCGCCTTGCGCGTGTAGCCGGGCCGCGTGTCGTCGGCGTGGCGCAAACCGTTCGGCATGACGGCGTGCGTCGTGACGGCGGTGGCGTCGGCGGTGGATTGGCGCGGTGCGGATCGGAGCGGGGCGGTCATGGTTGCCGGTATGCGATGCAAGTGAGGGTGCAGTTCAGGGAAGCGTATCTAGCCGATGTTGCTGACAACGGCGCTTTGGGCACTGCGAGAAGCGCTTGGCAAGACTTAGCAAGGGCGATACCTGGCAAGACCCTGGCGATATCTGGCAACGCCCGCCGAGGAAAAACGGCGTCCAGCGAGCGCCGCTAGCAGCCGCGTTTAAGCGGCGTTTCAACCGCTTTTCCCGCGCGTGTTCCGCATTGCCCGGAACACTCCTTGCGCATCAGCAAGGGACACGTTGCAAACCCATGGAGGTTGACATGAGCACCTTGAATCCCGACGACGAACCGCAACACGTGGTCCGCGAAACGGCAGGCACGACCGGCGCGCTCGGCCCGAGCGATTCGTCAGATAGCGGCAGCGATACCGCGGGCGCCCGGCGTCATGCCTTCGACGTTGACTCGGAACTCGACAATCACGCGCTGGAAACCGGCGACTCCGAACTCGGCAGCGATACAGACCGCCACGGCACGGGCGAAAGGGCATCCGCCGATGGCGACGCCAATCTCGCGAGCAACGCGGACATCGAACCGGACCGCATTGTCGATCCCGTCGCGCCCGACGACCCGGACCCCGACGCTGCCTGATGTCGTACCGCCTTAACACGGGCATAGCTTTTGCTCACTAGCTGTTCAAACGGAGTGGAAAGCGTGGTCATAGCGATGCCTCCGGTAACGCGCATCGAACCCGCTTTCATCCCCCAAGGAGAATCAAGCATGGCGAATTCACTACAAGGCTGCAAGGTTGCGGTCCTCGCTCTCGACGGTTTCGAGCAGGCAGAACTGGTTGAACCGCAACGCGCGCTAGCGGCGGAAGGCGCGACGGTTCACATCATTTCGGCAAAGCCTGGAAAGATTCAGGGTTTCCGGCACGTCGACAAGGGCGACGCAGTCGAGGTCGACACCACCTTCGACAAGGCCGTTGCAACCGACTATGACGCAGTCGTGTTGCCCGGCGGCGTGGTGAACGGCGACGCGATCCGTCTGTTGCCGCAGGCGCAGGCCTTCGTGAAGACCGCCAATCAGGCGCATAAGCCGATTGCGGTGATCTGCCACGGCGCGTGGCTGCCTGTGTCGGCCGGGATCATCAAAGGCCGCACGGTGACGAGCTGGCCTAGTTTGCAGGACGACATCCGCAATGCTGGCGGCACATGGGTCGATCAGGAAGTCGTCGAAGACGACAACTTCATCACGAGCCGTAAGCCAGACGATCTGCCGGCGTTCAACAGGACGTTGATCGCGCAACTATCGAAGCGCAAGGCTGCATGACCTGGGAGAAAGTGCATGAGATTCCGGTATTTCATACAAGGGACGGTTGGAGCGATGGTCCTCGACGCCACTCGCAGCGAGCTTGCCATGCGCACACCGGCTGATCTGCACCTGACGACATTTGGGCCGACTGCATCATGAATGCGATTCTGCCGCGCCCGGCCTACGAGGACGCCACCATGCGCATTACTTTCCCCGACGACGAACCGGCTTTCAACGGCTCCAGCCTGCGTGTGCAGTTCATGGCTCAGGTCGACGGCGAACCGGTGGTCTGTGCGATCACCGCCGAGGCGCTGGAAGATCACTTCGGCGCGCGATCGGCGCTGGAAGACGTGTTGCTCAGCGCATTCGAACAGGGCCTCGGCCGCATCCGTTCAGTGTGTGCGGAGGAACTCGATCGCAACGATGGCGGCGGCGTGATCTTGCACAGCGGACTGTTTCGGGTGGAAGGCATGGAGCCTGGTCACCGCTAGGTATGGATGTGTTCACAACTATTGTTTGCGATGAAAGGAGGGTTTATGTCACTGATCGTCGCTGCACGATTTACGACTTTTCCGGCGGCTGAAGACGCTGCTCAACGACTGTTCAGCAGCGGCTTCGTCGAAGAGGATGTCACGTTGTTTTTCGTTAACCCAACTGGACAGCACGCACGGTATCCGATCGGCGGCGACACCGGCACGGATGCTGGCGCCGCTCGCGCGCCCAAAGGCGCAGGGAAAGGCGTGACGATCGGCGCGGTGGTCGGTGCTGCGGTCGGCGTGGGCCTTTTCACGCTGTTTTCCGCGCCCATGCTGGTGTCTGCGATTGCAGCGGGGGGGGGAGCCTATATTGGTTCGCTGGTCGGTGCCATGTCGCACACGCGTAAGGGCGGGTCGTCTGGACGGACTGCGTCGGCGGAAGTTGAAACACGCGACTCCGGTGTGCTGCTGGCCGTGCATGTTTCGCCGGGCGGCCAGTACGATGCCGGGCGTATCCTGCGCGATGCAGGCGGCAAGTCGATCGAACGAGCCACGGGGCGTTGGCAGCAAGGCCGCTGGGCCGATTTCGACCCGACGCGTCCGCCCGACACCATTCCGGAGTTGAACGAAAAGCACGCCTGAGAGATGACTCTTTTGTTCGGCACGACAGGTTGGTCTTCCTGCAGGCCGAGTCAAAAAACGCGGCGGCCCATGGATGCGGTCGCCGCGCGCCAAACTTCCTATTTGCAAGCTATTTGCGTTATACCCAGACACGCGGAGCAGGCTGCTGTGGACGAGCGGCGCCGTCGGTTGGGCGCGCGTTGCGCACGGCTGCGCACGCAGTCGGCGCGAGTCCTTGATGCGGCGTGTCGCAGGATAGCGTTTGAACGGCGCCGTGTGGTGCGTCTCGCAAAACATACTCGCGGACCTGCATAACCGCAGCGGAGCTGACAATCGCCACCGCCAGCAGAAATTCTGCTCTCCTGATTTTCTTCATGATGTGATCTCTTGTCGATGTCGCGTGCCCGTTGCTTTTCGATTTCATTGCGCCGGCGAGTGAAGCAGCCTTTCGCATCAATGGGGCAACACTTCTTGAGCAACATCCATGCCATTTGCTCGAACTGTGCCTGAACGGTGCTCGAACTTTGCTGGAAGGCCCGGTGCGGCGCGCGTCAAGGTAGGCGGGCAGTGGGATCAGGGGATTGAGGCACGGCCTGCTCGCTAATAAGATCGCGCAAAGATTTCTCCTGCCAGGTAACTTCGCCATGCCTCGTTTGCCACGCGGAGTCAGCAGAGTCGTTGCTGTTGCACGCCGCTCATGGGCTTCGCGTGCTGCGCATTTGCGGTACCAATCCGGTCACCCCAGGCATGCGACATGCGGAGTATCTGGAGAGTCGCTGCGAATTGCGGCGGTATCGATGAACCACGAAACCCGGAGGAATCCAAATGTCTACCAACGTGACGAGCGTACTGAACGACCTGGTTGAAATATCGAAGGACGGCGAGCGTGGCTTTCGCAAGGCGGCCGAAGACGCACACGATGCGCAGCTCAAAGCGCTCTTCGTCTCGCGTGCAGAAGACTGCTCACGCGGCGCGCGTGAATTGCAGGATGTGGTCCAGAGACTGGGCGGCAAGCCGGAAACCGGCGGCACGGTAGGCGGTGCGCTGCATCGTGGCTGGACCGACGTCAAGTCGGCCGTGGCGGGCCGCACGGATCATTCGATTCTTGAAGACTGCGAAAAGGGCGAGGACGTCGCGAAGAAGAACTATCACGACGCGCTCGAAAAAGATCTTCCGGCGGATGTTCGCATCGTGGTGGAAAAGCAGTTCCAGGGTGTCCTGCAGAACCACGACCGCATTCGTGACCTGCGAGACCAGTTTGCAGCCGCCAAGCATTAAACCTTACTGACCGAGCATATGGCAATGAGAAGGGGCCGTCCGCAATCGCGGACAGCCCCTTTTTCATGAGGACATCGAGAAGGCCGATGCCCCAAATCTCGCCCGGATTTAGTCGGCAATCACCTTCAGGTGGTTCTTGACCGATTGCACGCCGTCGACACCCTTCGTCACTTCTGCAGCGGCGGCCTTGTCATCCGAACTCGGCACCGTACCCGTCAGCCATACCACGCCGTCGCGGGTCTTCACGTGAATATGGGTGGACTTCACATTGCTCGCCTTGAGCAGATCGGCTTTCACCTTGGTGGTGATGGTGCCGTCATCGATGTGCTGGCCCATCGTTTCCGACGCGGGAGGCGGCGCGGAGTTGTTCGTCTGAGCGGTGGCGTTCAGGGCGAAAGCGACGCAGGCAATGCTGCCCGCGGCCTTGATGAAATGGAGGGTCTTCATGAGCTGCTCCTTCGTGTTGTTGATAAGAAATGCGGTCTTGTTACCAGGGCGGTCGATCACGACTGGATTCCGTCGCCGATGACTCGCGTGGGATCGTTGCCGCTACGGTTCCGTCTGGCCCGTTATCGACACCGGATAAGCGGCAGTCCGATGGCTTGCGCTTGCGCCTGACCCATCTGTCCGACGTTTACCCGTCCACGTCACTGCAGGCGCAAGGAGTGTTCCCGATGCAACGGAATGCGGTGCGTTGGGGGCGCTAGCCGTTACGTGGACCGGACGCAAGCGGCGTGACTCGCTTCCTGAAGCGCGAACATCGCCCCGCGGGACGGGCCTGGCGCGTGGTCCGCATTTTTCCGGCCGGTTGTAAAAAGGGGCGCGCGAACGGCCCGCAAGCCGCGTGCGCGAACCCGTCAAAAGAACGAAAGCTGAGCGAAAACAGCAGTTTGCGAGACCTGGTACGGCAGTTGCTCTATTTGTGCCACACGACTTTTTCGAACTGTTCACAGGACCTCACTACAATGCCGCCTTCAATTGAACTACGCACAAGGCAGTCGCTTGCACTGACACCCCGGTTGCAACAGTCGGTGCGGCTATTGCAGTTGTCGTCCCTCGAGTTCCAGCAGGAGTTGCGTACTGCCCTCGACACCAATCCGTTCCTCGAATATGACGCCACCGACACCGAAGACGTTGCGCTCGCAACTTCTTCGACAGGTGCCGAAGGCGGCGAGGCCGTGACCGGTGAGACTGCCATCGCAGGCGAACCCGGCGCGATGCTGGACGCCGGCGCCGCCGATACGCGCGAGAGCGCGGCGCAGGACGAGTCGTCCGGCGACTTCGCGAGCGACTCGAGCGATTACTCGGGCAGCGAATACTCCGGCGAGTCGTTTAGCCGCAATTCATCGCGCCAGAATGGCGACGCCGAAGGCAGCGACCCGGCCGACTGGGCGCGCGCTCAACCCACGCTGCGTGAACAACTGCACGATGCCTTGCGGCTTTATCGGCTCGATCAGCGCGACCGTGAGGTCGCACGTTTCGTGATCGAAGCGCTCGACGACGACGGCTATCTGCGCCAGGACCTCGGCGATCTGGCGGCGATCGTCGATCTCGAGCCCGCTTTGACGGAAGACGAATTGCTGGTGGCGTTGCGCCTCGTGCAGGCGCTGGACCGCCCAGGGGTCGGCGCGCGCACGCTTTCCGAATGTCTCGCGCTGCAACTGCATGCCATGCCCGAGGACGTGCCGGGGCGCAACGTCGCACTGCAGATCGTTCAGCATCACCTCGAACGACTGGCGCGCCGTGAGCAGGCCGAACTGCAAAAGCAGATTGGCTGTACCGCAGAAGACTTGCGCGTGGCCTGCGCGCTGGTGCGTAAGCTCGATCCGAAGCCCGGGAATTTCTATGGCCGCACGGAAGACAACTACGTGGTGCCGGACGTGATCGTGCGTCAGGTGCGCAACAAGTGGATCGTCAATATCAACCCGGCGGTGCAGCCGCGTGCGCGGATCCATCGCATGTATGCCGAGTTGTTTGCGCAGTCGGCCGGCGCGAGCCGCTCGCCGCTCGCGCAGCAATTGCAGGAAGCCCGCTGGTTGATCCGTAACGCGCAGCAGCGCTTCGATACGATCCAGCGGGTGGCCGAATGCATCGTCGCGCATCAGAAGGCGTTCTTTCAGTACGGCGAAATTGCCCTCAAGCCGATGGTACTGCGCGACGTGGCAGAAGAACTCGGACTGCACGAATCGACGATCTCGCGCGCCACGGGCAACAAGTACATGGCGACACCGCGTGGCATATTCGAATTCAAGCATTTCTTCCCGCGCGAACTGGGCACGGAAAGCGGCGGCACCTGTTCGGCTGCGGCCGTACGCGCGCTGCTCAAGGAAATGATTGCGGCCGAAAACACCAGCGATCCGCTCTCGGATGTCTCGCTCGCGCGCATGCTGGCCGAGCAGGGCGTGCTGGTGGCGCGACGCACCGTGGCGAAGTACCGGCATCTGATGAAGGTGCCGCCGGCCGAACTGCGCCGTCAGGTGTAAGCGTCGTTGCAAAACCCATGCGGGCGGCGCTCGCCGCCTGCAAAGACCGTCAGCGTTCCTCCCGCAGATTTATCCGGCAGCCCCCCTCGTAACGATGGACGTTTCGCCCGCGCCCCATTACATTGTTGGCCGGACGTTGCGTCGCCGACGCGCGCTCGGAGCGCGCACCTGCGCGCGCCAGACGCGGTGCGCTTTTGCGCGCGCGACAAGGTCTACGGGGAAGATCTCGAACATCGTGTGCCGGTAGGCCCGGCACATTGCAACGACGGGCAGGACAGGTGTGCTGACGCGACACTGCCTGCACCGCGAGGAGGGGGGGGATGAAGTATTCAGGTCTGGTCGAGCGCCTGCAAGGCAAGCGCACGTCCGCGTGGGAAATTCATCATGCCGCGCAGCAGGCGCGGGCCAGAGGCGAGGATGTGATCGTGCTGAGCGTGGGCGATCCCGACTTTGCAACGCCGCCGGCTATCGTTGAGCGGGCGGTCGAGGCGTTGCGTCAAGGCGATACTCACTACACCACGGTGGTGGGGCGCGAGCCCTTGCGTGCCGCGATTGCGCGCGAGCACACGCGCACCACGGGCCGCACGGTGGGCGTCGAAAACGTGATGCTGTGCGCCGGCGCGCAGAACGGCATCTTCGCCACTTCGCTTTGCCTGCTCGAACCGGGCGACGAAGTCATCGTGCCCGAGCCGCTCTATCTGACCTATGAAGCCTGCGTGCGAGCCTCGGGCGCGACGCTGGTGCCCGTGCCGGTCGATCCGTCGCGTGGCTTTCATCTCGATTGCGACGCGCTCGAAGCCGCCATTACGCCGCGCACCCAAGCCATTTTCTTCGCCACGCCGTGTAACCCGACCGGTGTCGTGATGCCGCGCGCGGACCTGGAGCGCATCGCGCAAGTGGCTCGCCGGCACGACCTGTGGGTGCTCTCCGATGAGGTCTATGCCGACCTGACATTCGAACGCGAGCATGTCAGCATTGCCTCGCTCGACGGCATGGCCGAGCGGACCGTGACGGTCGCGAGCCTGTCGAAATCGCATGCGATGGCGGGCTGGCGGGTGGGCTGGGCCATCGGCCCGGCGGAACTGATCGGCCATCTCGGCCGGCTTGCGCTGTGCATGCTGTACGGTCTGCCAGGCTTTATCCAGGAGGCTGCGCTCACCGCGTTCGAGCACAAGGCGCAGATCGTGGCGGACATGCGCGAAGTCTACCGCCGGCGCCGCGACGTCGTGTACGAGCGCCTGAGCCAGGTGCGGGGACTACGCTGTCTGTTGCCCGAAGCGGGCATGTTCATGATGGTGGATGTCAGCGGCTGCGGTCTCGATACCGTCGATTTCACGTGGCAACTGTTCCGGGCGCAAGGCGTCTCGCTGCTCGATGCGAGTGCGTTCGGCGAGACCGCTAAGGGGTTCGTGCGGCTCGGCTTCGTGGTCGACGAAGCAACGCTTGCTATAGCGTGTGATCGGATTGCCGCGTTTGTCGCCAGCCTGCAGGTGCGCGCGCCGGCGTTGAATCCAGGCTAAAGCGGCGGTTTTGACGCCGTCGTCTTGATGCGGTGTTTACAGCGGGCGGACAGGTTTTTGTTCGCCCGTTATACCGTTCCCGTTACTGTTCATCGCACGCTAATAACCAGCGGGCGATATGCAGAGTAGCCGTACACAGAGAGAAACCAGAAGCCGCGTCACGCGGGCCACGCGTTTAGTGGGCCTCGCGCTGGGCGTGTTGGCATTGTCATTTGGGAGTGCGATAGAGGCGGCCGAAGCGCCGTCGATCACGGTTGCACCGGGCGTCGATACGCACGTCATCGACATTCCGGCCGCGGCTGCACCCACCATGGCCAGCGAGCCGGGCAGCAACGGCGGGGCGTCCGCACTGGTTGAGATTGCAACCATCTTGTCCGGGCAATTCCGCGTGGCGCGGGGAGAATCCACCACCATCGCGCATGCAGTGCTCGACGCCGCCAATCGTTTCGCGATGTCGCCGGTATTGCTGCTTGGCGTGATTGCCACCGAATCCGGCTTCAACCGGCGCGCTGTCAGCTCCGCAGGCGCGCTAGGGTTGATGCAGGTGCTGCCTTCGGCGCACCCGCAACTGGTCTCGGGAGGCAAGGATCTGTCCGATCCGGCCGTCAACGTGACCATCGGCTCATCCATTTTGCGCGGTTATCTCGACGCCGCGGGCGGCGACCTCAACTCGGCATTGTCACGCTACAACGGCGGCGGCAAGGGCTATGCGCAGCGCGTAGCGTTCCATATGCAGCAATTCGCGCGCTTTTTCCCGGACGAAAAAACCGCGCGGCTATGCGCAGGCAACGCAGTGATTCGCCGCGGCTCGCAACTCGGCCAGCAGTGCGTCTCCTGACCACGCAGGACGTACATCGGCCCGTTCGGCTTCCCGCACGAGGCGGCACAACTGTTCGTTGACTGGCGCCGTTTGCCCAAGGCGTTGGGCGAGGCGTACCACTTCACCATTGATCCAGTCGATCTCCGTGGTGCGGCCCGCGGCCAGATCGTCGGACATCGACGAACGCGCGAGCGGATCGATCGTCAGCATCGCGCGTCCCAGCCGCTCGAACACCGCGTCGGGGACGCTCAGTACGTGCGGTATCCAGGAAGTCGGAAGCGGCGTCACCTTGACGGGTCGAATGCCGGCGCGCTTCAGCAACCCAAGCGCTTCCTTTTGCGCCATGGCGAGACTGAGCCGGTAGGCGCGTTGCGAAAGCTCTTCCTTCAAAGGCCGGTTCGATAGCGCGTTGATGGCATTGTTGAGATTGAGCAGCAGCTTGGCCCACTGCACCGGCAACATATCGGCGTGCTGGATCAGCGGCAAGCCGGCTTTCCTGAACGCTTCGACGAACGGCTGCATGGCCGGCGAATGCCTGATTTCCAGTTCGCCGCCCGAACCCTGGTGATAGGCGCCAGGGCCACGTTCGACGACGTTGAACGGCACCATCCCTTCCAGCACGGTGTGCTGCGGCAGCGCGGCACGCAGTACGTCCGCATTGCCGACGCCGTTCTGGAAGCTCACGACCACCGTGCCGGGGCGCAGCACGTTGGCGAGTTCCGCCGCGGCCGTGGGCGTCGCGGCAGACTTGACGGTGACCAGCACGAGATCGGCGGAAGCGGCGCTGGCCGCATCCGTCGAGACGTCGATCCGTTCCGGCGGCGCATGCCAGCGGCTATCGTCATGACGCGACAAGGTGATGCCGCGATCGCGCAACTGTCCGGCCACGCGGGCGCGTCCAATGAAAGTGACGTCGCTGCCGCCGGCCAGCAGCCGTCCGCCGACATAACAGCCGATCGAGCCGGCGCCGTAGATAAAGATCTTTGCCATACTGGTTCTCTTGTGAGCTACCCAACTACTTCCGCGCTGCGTTGCGTTGCATCCGCAAATGCGGTCCGTGACGCTTGCACACCGAAGCTGATTCCGTTCGCGTTGGCACCTGCCGTCGGGCAAGATGCGTCGTGCGAACGGCTTGCCTTAGTCCGCAAATCCAGGGTTGCGGCGATCGAGCCGGCGCAGCAGGCCGGGCCACACCAGGGCGCCGGTACTGGTGCCGCGCGTGGCGACGCGGATCTGATCCTTGATGCCTTCCAGAATCGGCTGGGCGATGGGCGTCAGCTTGCCGCCACCCGCCTGGGCGCGCACCTGAATCATGCAACTGGCTTCGAAGAAGTACATGGCGGCGAAAGCGTCCGCCGGCGACTTGCCCACCGTCAGCAGACCGTGATTGCGCAACATGAGGTAGGTATTCGTTCCGAGGTCCTGAACGAGGCGTGGTTTCTCGGCTTCGTTGAGCGCGATGCCTTCGTAGTCGTGGTAGCCAAGCGACGCCAGCACGCCGAGTGACTGCTGGGACAGCGGCAGCAACCCGCCTTCCTGGGCCGACACCGCCACGCCGTTGACCGAGTGCGTGTGCATCACGCACAGTGCGTCTTCGCGTGCCGAATGGATGGCGCTATGGATGTTGAAGCCCGCCGGATTGACGTCATACGGCGAGTCGGAAACCTTACGGCCGTCGAGATCGATCTTGACCAGCGAAGACGCGGTGATTTCGTCGAACATCATGCCGTACGGGTTGATCAGGAAATGATGTTCCGGACCGGGCACGCGCGCCGAGATATGGGTAAACACCAGGTCGTCCCAGCCGAACAGCGCAGTGAGGCGGTATGCCGCGGCGAGGTTGACTCGCGCTTCCCACTCGGCAGGCGATACGTCGTTCTTCAGACTGACAGCAGATGAGGCCACGTCGACACTCCTTATTCGATGATGCAAGCAATGGAATAACCCAGACATCACGTCCGGCGACCTCGCGTATCCGGTCCTCGCGGCGCAGCGGGTGCAGCCGGAGTTAGGGGTCGCGCGTCGTCAGATGCGAGTCCCCATCATGGTCGCGAACCCGCCTAAAATCTGTCGGGTACCCGACAGCCCAAACCGTCAATGGAATCCAGCCTGCACCGCTACCGTTCGCAACTCGAAACGACCCCGTGGTTCCGCGGGCTGTGTGTCGAGTTGCAGGACTATCTGATCACCCATGCCAGCCTCGTCACGCTGGACAGAGGCCAACTGCTGTATCGGCGCGGCGAGCGGTCCTATGGGCTGTACGCCGTGCTGGGCGGCGCACTCGCCCTCGGCAGCGTCGGGATGGATGGAAAGGAGGCGTTGCTCGCGGTGCTGGGGCCGACTGCATGGGTGGGCGAAATCTCGCTGTTCGACGGGCTGCCGCGTCCGAACGACGCTACGGCTGTCAGCAGGACGCTTTTGCTGCACGTGCCCGAGGTGGCACTGCAAAGTCTGCTCGATACCACGCCCGCCTACTGGCGCGATTTTGCCTTGCTGATGGCGCAAAGACTGCGTGTGCTGTTCGAGAACAGCGAGGCCATTTCGCTGCTGCCCGCGGCGCAGCGCGTGGCGAACCGTTTGCTGATGATCGCCGGCGGTTATGGCGGTCTCAATGCCGCGCAGAGCAGGATCAGGCTCTCGCAGGACAGCCTGGCTTCCATGGTGTCGCTGTCGCGGCAGACCACCAATCAGTTGCTCAGGACGCTTGAGAGTCAGCAGATCGTCAGCTTGAAATCCGGGGAAATCGCGATTCTGGATTTTGACCGGCTGCGCGCGGCCAGTCTGGGTGAGCCCAATCCGTGAGGGATGCGCCGCGGAAGGCGGACGCTATAATTCCGCCAATCCGTCGTTGCGCAACGCTTCATCCAGCGGAAAACGTCACGCACATGGGCGGTTTATCGACCATCACCGTTGCACGTCAAGCCCTCTACAGCAACGCTCACCAAGCGCCAACCGAGCCCATGCAATTCGACCCGATTCAGTCCTTCACGCGCAAACGTCTGTCCGATGTCGTGTCCGACCAGATCAAACGCCTGATCTCGGACGGCGCGTTGATGCCAGGCGACCGTTTGCCCGCCGAGCGCGATCTGGCGACCCAACTGGGCGTCTCGCGGCCGTCGCTGCGGGAGGCGTTGATCCGGCTGGAAGCGGATGGCTACATTGAAACCTCGGGGCGGGGCGGCTTCACGGTGGTGGACCTCACCGCGCCGATCATCTCCAGACCGTTGGCGCAACTGCTGCTGCAAAATCCACGCACGAGCGCCGATATTCTCGAATTGCGCCAAGGGCTCGAATCGATCTCGACGGCCTATGCCGCCGAACGCGCCTCCGCCGCCGATCTGGAGAAAATCCGCAGCGCATTCGAGGCGCTCAAGACCGCTTCCCTTGCCGGCGACCGCGCCAATCTGGCGGAACTGGACGCGGCCTTTCACCTGGCAATCGCCGATTCCACCCACAACATCGCTCTCGCTCACGTGATGCACGGCATTCACACACTGATCCGCGAGGGGATGCGGCAATACCACCGCCTGATCGATTACGACGATGCCAAAGAGCGCCAACTGTTGACCCAGCATCAGGCGATCTTCGACGCAGTGATGGCGCGCGACGCCCAAAAGGCGCGAAAGGCGAGCGAGCGGCATCTGACGTTCGTGCGTGAACTGTACGACGAAGAGGCGGCGAAACCGTCCTGATCCGCTTCGATTGACACGCCTTTCCAACTTCCTTATATTCTTGGTCAGACCAACAAGACCAGTCTTACTGGTCACGGACGTGTACGCCATTTGCTCGACGGACGAGATTCCGCAGTAGAGTAGGCAGGTGCGTGCGTCGCGAGGCGCGAAAAGCCTCGTCCCCTCAATAGACTGGCCTTGAATTCATGAAAGTCGCACTCTTTATCCCCTGCTTCATCGACGCGTTCTATCCGGAAGTGGGCATCGCGAGCCTCGAATTACTGGAGCGCTTCGGCATCGAGGTCGACTATCCGCAGGAGCAGACCTGCTGCGGGCAGCCAATGGGTAACAGCGGCGCGCAGACCGAAGCGGCCGGCGCGGAGAAGGTGTTTGCGCGCAATTTCGCGGGCTACGACTACATCGTCGGGCCGTCGGCAAGCTGCATTCATCACGTGCGCGAACATCTGACCGCGATCGAGCAAACCGCCGAAGTGAAGAAAGTGCGGGCCGGCGCCTATGAACTGGTCGAGTTTTTGCACGACGTGGTGGGCGCGCGCGAATTTCCGTGGGCCGAGTTTCCGCATCGGGTAGGACTTCATAACAGTTGCAGCGCGCTGCGGCATCTGAAAGAAGCGTCGGTTTCCGAAATCTCCGCCACGCCGTTTTCGAAACCGCTGACCTTGCTGAAAGGCGTCAAGGGTATCGAGTTCGTCAAGCCAACCCGTCCCGACGAATGCTGCGGCTTCGGCGGCACGTTCTCGGTCACGGAAGAGCCCGTGTCGGTGCGGATGGGGCAGGACAAGGTGCGCGATCATCTGAATGCCGGCGCGCAATACATCGTATCGGGCGACATGTCGTGCCTGATGCACCAGCAGGGTTGCGCCGAACGGATGAAAGCGGACGCGCGTTTCATCCATATCGCGCAGGTTCTGAACGGAGCACGCGAATGAGCCGGATCGATCACGCGAAGGCGGCGGGCGCTTTCATCGCAAAGACGGAGCACGTGACGTTTCACGACAAACGCCTGTGGGACCTGCGCGAAAAGCGCGATGCGCAGGCCCATGGCATCGCCGAATGGGAAACGCTGCGCGAGCTGGCGTCGGGCATCAAGGAACATACGTTGTCGCATCTGTCCGAGTATCTCGAGCAGTTTGCGTCCGCGGCTGAAGCAAACGGCGTGACGGTGCACTGGGCGGCCACCGCTCAAGAGCACAACGAACTGGTCTACAAGATCATGTCGGAACGCGGCATGACGTCGCTCGTCAAGAGCAAGTCCATGCTCACCGACGAATGCGCCATGCGCGAGTATCTGGAGCCGCGCGGTATCACGGTGATGGAGACGGACCTGGGCGAGCGCATCCAGCAGCTCGATAACCAGGACCCGAGCCATATGGTGGTGCCGGCCGTGCACAAGCTGCGCGGCGACGTCGCGCAACTGTTCGGCCGCACCATCGGCACGGACCCCGAGAATAGCGACATCCACTATCTCGCGGAAAGCCAGCGCATGCATACGAGGCCGTATTTCGTGCGCGAAAAAACCGCCGGCATGACCGGCTGCAATTTCGCGGTGGCGGAAACGGGTACGGTGGTGGTGTGCACCAATGAGGGCAATGCAGACCTGTCGGCGAACGTGCCACCCCTGCATATCGCGTCGATCGGCATCGAGAAGCTGATTCCCAAGGTCGCGGACCTCGGCGTGTTCGTCCGCATGCTGTCGCGCAGTGCGCTAGGGTCGCCGATCACGCAATACACGTCGCACTTCCGCGCGCCGCGCCGGGGCACCGAGATGCATTTCATCCTCGTGGATCACGGCCGCTCCGAGCGGCTCGCGTTGCAGGACTTCTGGTACTCGCTCAAATGCATTCGCTGCGGCGCCTGCATGAATACCTGTCCGGTGTACCGGCGCAGCGGCGGCCTATCGTATGGCGGCACATATTCGGGGCCGATCGGCGCGATCATCAACCCGACCTTCGACCTCAAGCGCTATAGCGCGTTGCCGTTCGCTTCCACGCTCAACGGCAGTTGCACCAATGTGTGTCCGGTGAAGATCAATATCCACGAGCAGATCTACAAGTGGCGTGAAGTGATTACCGAGCGCCATGAAGTGCCGTTCGTGAAGCAGGAAGTGCTGAAGATGGCGGGGCGGCTGCTGGCCAGTCCGACGCTGTATCGCGCGACGGTGTCGTCGATGGGCGGCGCGCTGCGGCGTCTGCCGAATTTTGTGCTGTATAACCCGCTCAATATCTGGGGCCGGCAGCGTGAACTGCCGGAAGCGCCAAAGCTGACGTTTCACGCGTGGTACCGGAAAAACCGTGGAGGTGGCGATGGCAACGCGTGAGGCTTTTCTCGCGAAGGTGCGCGCGGCGCAGCCGGACGCGCGGCCGCGTCCCGAGGTGCCGTTGTTCGCTTCGGTGGGCGGCGATTTGCGGGCGCGGTTCGCGGCGGCGCTGGCGGGAATGGGCGGGACGTGCGTCGAGGCTGGGTCGGGGGCTGATGTGCTCGCGCTGATCCATGAGCGGTTTGGGGCCGACGCTTCGGTGTCTTCGGCGACGCCTGAAGTGGCCGGCACCCGTGCGCTCAACGCGGATACGGTTCCGGCTTCGCTGCAGGATGTCGACGTGGGCGTGGTGCGGGCCCGCTTTGGTGTCGCCGAGACGGGCTCGGTGTGGTTCAGCGAGCGGGAATATGTGGTGAATGCGCTTGGCTATATCGTGCAGCATCTCGTCGTGCTGCTTGACCCGGCGCAGATGCTCGACGGCTTGCAGGACGTCTACCGGCGGCCGGACTTCCGCGACGCGCGCTATGCGGCGCTCGTGACCGGACCGTCCGCTACGGCGGATATCGAAGGCGTGCTGATTCGCGGCGCGCAGGGTGTGCGGTCGTTGACCGTGGTGTGGCTCGCGGCGGGGTGACGTGAAGGGAAGCCGCACGCGCCTGACGTGTGCGGCGGGTGCTGCGTAACCTTTCAGTGACCCGTCCGTGGCGTCGTCCGCAAACTCTTGAGCGTCAATGCCGCCAGCGTGCACGTCACGATCGCTGTAAACAGATACAGCCCGCCCGGACCCGCCATCGCCATGAGCAGCGATGCCAGCGTTGGTCCGCCGCTCGCGCCGAGCGAGAAGATCAGCAGCAGTCCGGCACTGACGGCAATACGCTGACCGGCGGGAATACAGTCGTTGACGTACGACGTCACCACGCCATACAGCGAGAACACCACGCTGACATAGACATAGCCGAGCACTTCGACCAGCAAGCCGCCGTGCAACAGGAACAGCAGGGCGCTGCACGTTGCAGCCAGCACGGTGATGGCCACGATGATGATGCGCCGATCGAACAGGTCGGCCAGTCGCGCCACCGGCCATTGCGGCAGCAACGCGGCAAGCAGCGCAAAACCCATGAAATGGGATACGTCCGTCACCGAATAGCCCAGCTTGCGCATAAACACCGGTTGCATGGAGTAGAAGCCGCTATTGAGCATCCCGGCGGCGAGACAGCCGTAGACGCCAAGCGGGGCCCATTTGTAAACCGTGCTCAAACCCGACAGCCCGCGTGCAAGGCGCGAAGCGCCACCGGTACCCGGCGTTTCCACTGGCGCCGTCGGCATGGGCGCCGTGCCCGCGAGCGCAACCGGTATCAACGAGGCCGAAAACAGCGCGCTGACGACGCTAAAAAGCTCGAACCCGGCGGGATCGGCGAGGCCGATCAGGAACTGTCCAGTGCCCACTCCCAGGTAGTTCATGATCAGATAGGCGGAGAACACCCGCCCGCGTTGGGCGTTGCTCGCCACCTGATGCAGCCAGCTTTCGACCACCGTGAAAATGCCGACGAGGCAAAACCCCATCACGAAGCGCAGCGCTGCCCACACGGCGGCCGAACTCCACGCCGCATAGCCGAGTGCACAGCAAGCCGAAACGGCCGCAAAGGTGACGAAAGCCCGATGATGGCCGACTCGGCCGATCAGCCCGCCGCCCCACAGCGCGCCGACCATGAAGCCCACGTAGTAAGCCGATTGCACGACCCCCACCACCAGCGACGGCGCCTGCTCCTGAATCAGCCGCAACGAGATCAGCGTGCCGAGCAGGCCGTTGCCGGTAATCAGAATGGCATATCCGAACAGCAGGATGGCGGTCGCCTGCAGGCTGCTCGGAGGCGCAGCGGTGCCCGCGGAATTCGCGGGCTGCGCGGGCGGTTGCAGCGTGCCGCCGGGCAGCGGCGCCACCGGCCGGCTGACGGATTCGTTGAGGGTGGGCGTGGACGGCGTTTCCAACGGCGCTTGTTGCGTGGTATCTGCCAGCTCGACCGGTAGGCCGGCCGAGTCGCGGAGCCAGGATTCGTTGGCCGGTTTCATCGTGTGAGTGGGGTGCCGTGCATGGTGCGGTTTCTCGACTGTAATGGCCACGCGTCGCTGCCGCCCGGCAGCAATACGACACGGCCTTGCGGAGAAGCGACGTCGGGTTGCGCGACCAGAGGGCCGGCGCAACGGGCGCGCAGCACATGTTGGCTCAACAGGGCCAATCGAAGCAATTACGCCAATTCACAGAATTGACGCCATCGCTGGCGATATTAGGGAATGCCTAATTGAATCACTGGTGTCGAGCGTCGTAGAATCGCTGCACATCGATTTGAGGGTCCCAGGCATGAGTCTGGCTTCTCGTGGCGATTTTCAAACTCCGCTCATTTCCGTCAAAAGGCTCTGCAAGAGCTTTCCTGGCGTGAGGGCGCTTCACGAAATCCAGTTCGAACTCATGGCGGGCGAAGTCCACGCCCTGATGGGCGAAAACGGCGCCGGCAAGTCGACCCTGATGAAAATCCTCGCCGGCGTGTACACGCGCGATACCGGCGAATTCCTCTGCGACGGCCAGCCCGTCGAATTCTCCAGCCCGCGCGAGGCGCAGGACCTGGGCGTCTGCATCATTCATCAGGAACTGCAACTGATGAATCATCTGAGCGTGGCCCAGAACATGTTCATCGGCCGCGAGCCGCGCGGGCGTCTCGGCCTGTTCCTCGACGAAGACAAGCTCAACGCACAGGCGCGCGAGATCCTCGCCCGCATGCATGTGAATCTGAACCCGCGCGCGCTGGTTGGCAGCCTGACCGTCGCCAGCCAGCAGATGGTCGAGATCGCCAAGGCCCTCTCGTTCGATTCGCGCGTCCTGATCATGGACGAGCCCACTTCGGCCCTGAACGACGCCGAGATCGCCGAACTGTTCCGCATCATCCGCGAACTGAAGAGCCGGGGCGTGGGGATCATCTACATCTCCCACAAGATGGATGAGCTCAAGCAGATCGCCGACCGCGTCACGGTGATGCGCGACGGCGAATACGTGGCCACCGTCGCCGCCAAAGACACCAGCGTCGAAGCGATCATCGGCATGATGGTGGGCCGCACGCTCGCCGACCTCGAACCTTCCCACAGCGTGACGGGTGACGGCGAGGTCGCACTCGAAGTCAGACACCTGCACGCCGGGCCGCTCGTCCGGGACGTGAGCTTCACATTGCGCCAAGGCGAGATACTGGGTTTTGCCGGCTTGATGGGCGCGGGCCGTACGGAGGTCGCGCGAGCGGTATTCGGTGCCGATCCGGTCGAATCGGGCGAAATCATCGTGAATGGCGTCAAGGCGACCATCAGGACGCCGAGCGATGCGGTGGCGCGCGGCATTGGCTATCTCTCGGAAGACCGCAAGCGCTTCGGCCTCGCGACCGGGATGGACGTCGAATCGAACATCGTCATGTCCAATCTGCGCAAATTCCTTTCGCTCAACTTTTTCCTGCGCCGCAAGCAGATGCGCCGCACCGCCACGCATTTCATCAAGCTGCTCGCGATTCGCACGCCCTCGGCGGCCCAGCCGGTGCGGCTGCTGTCGGGCGGCAACCAGCAGAAAATCGTCATCGCGAAATGGCTCGAACGCGACTGCGACGTGCTGTTCTTCGACGAACCGACGCGCGGCATCGACGTCGGCGCCAAAAGCGAAATCTACAAGCTGCTGCGCGCGCTTGCCGCCGAAGGTAAGGCAATCGTCATGATTTCCTCGGAATTGCCGGAGATCCTGCGCATGAGCGACCGAGTCGTCGTGATGTGCGAGGGCCGCATTACCGGCGAACTGTCCGCCAGCGAGGCGACCCAGGAGCGCATCATGCATCTCGCGACGCAGCGCGAAACCCTACAAGCAGCGTGAGCCTGGAGAGGCCAACTTCATGACACAGCCATCGGATACAACGGCGTTCGGCAGCAAGGACACGGTTTCGGGCCTGCGAGCCAGGATCTTCGCCCCCGCCGCGCTGCAAAAGCTGCTCGCGTTCGGCAGCCTGATCCTGCTGCTGGTCTTTTTCAGCTTCGCCTCGCCCTCGTTCATGCAGATGGACAACATGCTGGGGATTTTGCAGGCGACGGCGGTCAACGGCGTGCTGGCGATTGCCTGTACGTTCGTCATCATCACCGGCGGCATCGACCTGTCGGTCGGTACCTTGATGACCTTCACCGCGGTCATTTGCGGCGTGTTTCTGACCAACTGGCATCTGTCGATGTGGACCGGCGTCGTGGCGGCAATCGGCACGGGCGCGATCTGCGGCAGCATTTCCGGCACGCTCACGGCGAAAATGAAGATTCCGCCGTTCATCGCCACGCTGGGCATGATGATGTTGCTGAAAGGGCTTTCGCTCGTCGTCTCCGCCGACAAGCCAATCTATTTCACCGACACCGACAACTTTTCGATGATCTCGCAGGATTCGCTGATCGCCTATGTCCTGCCGAGCGTGCCGATTCCCAACGCGGTCCTGATCCTGTTTTTCCTCGCGGTCGCGAGTTCGATCACGCTCAATCGCACGGCGCTTGGCCGCTATACGTTCGCGCTCGGCAGCAACGAGGAGGCGGTGCGTTTGTCCGGTGTGAATGTCGACCGCTGGAAGATTGCCATTTACAGCCTCGGCGGGGCCATTTGCGGGGTCGCCGGGTTGCTGATCGCCTCGCGCCTGAATTCAGCCCAGCCGGCGTTAGGCCAGGGTTACGAACTCGAAGCGATCGCCGCGGTGGTGATTGGCGGGACGTCGCTCAGCGGCGGTTCGGGCACGATTCTCGGCACGATCATCGGCGCTTTCATCATGAGCGTACTGACCAATGGGCTGCGCATCCTGTCGGTCGCGCAGGAGTGGCAGATCGTGGTGACCGGTCTCATCATCATTCTCGCGGTCTATGCGGATATCTTGCGCCGCAGGAAAGGCTGACGCTGCGGGCTGAAGCGGCGGGCCAATCAGGATTATGAAAAGGGAGCGCCACAGGCTCCCTCAACGGCTGCAGGTTGATGGCCACCTTAGGAGGAGAGACCCATGTTGAAAAGAAGACTGATTGGCGTCGCGGTTGGCGTCGGCGCGCTCGTTGGCGGGACCAGTTTCGCGCTTGCGGACGAACCGTATATCCCGCTTATTTCGAAGGGCTTCCAGCATCAGTTCTGGCAGGCAGTGAAAGCCGGTGCGGAGCAGGCCGCCAAGGAGCAGAACGTCAGAATCACCTTCGAGGGGCCGGAAACCGAGGCGATGGTCGACAAGCAGATCGACATGCTCTCGGCCGCGCTCGCCAAGAAGCCCCAGGCGCTCGGCATTGCCGCGCTCGACAGCAAGGCCGCCATTCCGCTCCTGAAGCGGGCCCAGGCGCAAAAGATTCCTATCATCGCGTTCGACTCGGGCGTGGACAGCACGATTCCGCTCACCACCTGCGCGACGGATAACCTCGCGGCGGCCGCGCTTGCCGCCGACAAGATGGCTGAGGCCATCGGCGATTCCGGCGACGTGGGTCTGATCGTGCACGATCAGACCAGCCGCACCGGCGTCGATCGCCGCGACGGCTTTCTGAACGAGATGAAGGCGAAGCATCCGAACGTGAAGATCGTCTCGGTCCAGTATGGCGGCGGCGACCATCTGAAGTCCGCGGAAATCGCCAAGACGATGATTCAGGCCAATCCTAATCTGAAGGGCATTTTCGGCTCGAATGAAGGCTCGGCGGAAGGCGCCGCGATCGGCGTCAAGGAATCGGGCAAGAAGCTCGTCCTGATCGGCTACGACTCGGGCAAGGAGCAAAAGGACGACATCAATTCGGGCGTGATGTACGGCGCGATTACGCAGAACCCGATCGGCATCGGCAAGTGCGTGGTCGACTCCGCCGTGAAGGCGCTCAAGGGCGAGACGCTGCCCAAGAAGGTGGACACGGGCTTCTACTGGTACGACAAGAGCAATATGACGGACCCGAAGATCGCCGCCGTGCTCTACGATTGAGCGGTATTGCCGCAGTGTGGTGAGAGAGGAAGGGTCGGGGCGCCTTGGGGTGCCACGGCCCTCGTTGTTTCATGCCAGCGCGTTGGGTTGGCAGTCGATTGCTGTTCGAGAGGAGGGGATTCAGATGCCCACGATCACCAGCCTGTCCGTCCGGGACATTCGCTTCCCGACCTCGCGCTCGCTCGACGGTTCCGATGCGATGAACGCCGCGCCGGATTATTCGGCTACCTACGTAACGCTCGAAACCGATTCGCCGCAGTCGCTGACCGGCCATGGCCTGACCTTCACCACTGGACGCGGCAACGAGATCTGCGTGGCGGCGGTGCAGGCACTGGCGCCGCTCGTCGTGGGCAAGTCGCTGGAGGAGATCGCGGCGGACATGGGCGCTTTCTGGCGCACGCTGACTTCGGATAGCCAGTTGCGCTGGATCGGTCCGGACAAGGGCGCCATTCATCTGGCCACCGCAGCCGTCGTGAATGCGGCCTGGGATCTGTGGGCGAAAGCAGAGGGCAAGCCGGTGTGGAAGCTGCTGGTCGACATGAGTCCCGAGGAACTCGTGCGCTGCCTCGATTTCCGCTACGTCACCGACGCGATCACGCCGCAAGAGGCGATTGCCATGCTGCATCGTCATGCGCGCACGCGCAGCCAGCGTGAACAGGAGATGCTGGCGCACGGCTACCCGGCTTATACGACGTCGGCCGGCTGGCTCGGTTACGACGACGACAAGATCCGCCGGCTCGCCCGTGAAGGCGTCGCGCAGGGCTGGACCCATTTCAAGCAGAAGGTGGGCGGCAACCTCGAGGAAGATATGCGCCGCGCCCGCATCCTGCGCGAGGAAATCGGCGCGGACCGCAAGCTGATGATGGACGCGAACCAGGTGTGGGACGTCGACGAGGCGGTGGCGAACATGCGGCGCCTCGCGCAATTCGATCCATGGTGGATCGAGGAGCCCACCAGCCCCGACGATGTTCTTGGCCACGCGGCGATTCGCCAGCGGCTTCGGCCCATTGGCGTCGCGACGGGAGAGCATTGCCAGAACCGTGTGATGTTCAAGCAGTTGCTGCAGGCGCAGGCCATCGACTTCTGCCAGGTGGATAGCTGCCGGCTGGGCGGTCTCAACGAGGTGATCGTCGTCCTGCTGATGACGGCGAAGTTCGGCGTGCCGGTGTGCCCGCACGCGGGCGGTGTGGGTTTATGCGAGTACGTTCAGCATATTTCGCTGTTCGACTATATCTGCGTGTCGGCTTCGCTGGACAACCGGGTGCTGGAGTATGTGGATCATCTGCACGAGCATTTCGTCGATCCGGTCGTGATCCGCAACGGCCGGTATATGCCGCCGCAACGTCCCGGCTACAGCATTGAGATGCATGCGGCGTCGCTCGATGAGTTTCATTTTCCTGAGGGGCCGGCGTGGCAACCGTAAAACGGCGGCCGCGAAGCTTTTGCTGCTTCGCGCCTCATGGTGAGACCGGCAGATTTGTTTGGGCAGCGCAATCTGAAAGGTCACTGTGCGGCGCAAAATTAAATTTTCCATATCGCGATAATTAATCTTTCAGATCAAATCGCTCGCTGGACGAAATGATTAATTTCGGTTTCCGTGTGATGGTATTAATCGCCCATTGAGTGCATTAATTCCGCTCGTGGTAGATTTGCGACAAGCCGGAGATTTCGCAATAGATCCGCAGGCCGCGCAATCGCGTATCACCCAGCTAGCATTGCATCCCAATCCCCGCAACTTCCCATGGAAAAGGCCTGAGCGCGGCATTGTTAAAATCTCGTGAATAATTATCCTTAAAATGTGGAAATCTGAGTTCCTCGATTATCCAGTTCGATGCAATTAACCCCAACCCTATACTTCGCTCGTCTTTTTTCACGGCGATCGCCGATCGTCTGGTGAGACAAACGAACTTGAAACGGGGTGGGGTTTGATCAAGATGCGATATCTGGCCGCGGCGTCGGCCATGCTGGTAGCCGGGGCGGCACACGCGCAAAGCAGCGTGACGCTATTTGGGCTCATCGATACGGGCGTCGTTTATCAGAACGACGCGCGCGTGAATGCTTCAAGCGGCAAGTCGCCGGGGGCCAGCGCCTGGTCGATGCAAAGCGGCAACGTCTTCACGTCGCGTTGGGGCTTGCGCGGCTCGGAAGATCTCGGCGGCGGTCTATACGCGGTCTTCTGGCTGGAGAATGGTTTCAACGTAGACAGCGGCGCGCTGAAGAACGGTGGCGACCTGTTCGGCCGGCAAGCGTGGGTGGGTCTGCGTTCGAGCCAGTACGGTACGGTTTCGCTCGGCCGTCAATACGATTTCATGGTCGATTACATCGCACCGATGAGCGCGACGGGTTCGGGTTTCGGCGGCAATCTGGCCACCCACGTGTATGACAACGACAACCTGAACAACGACCTGCGTCTGAATAACGCGCTCAAGTTCAGCAGCGCCTCGTTCGGCGGCTTCAAGGCGGGCGCGATGTATGCGTTCTCCGGCGAGGCAGGCGGCTTCGCGAACAACAGCGCGTACAGCCTGGGCACGAGCTATACGTACGGCGGCTTCAATGTCGCGGCCGCGTACCTGCAGATCAACCGGACCTCGCAGCCTTCGCTCGCAAATGCATCGGGCGCTGTGAGCACGGGCGATGGCGACCAGCTCACGACCGGCGGCAGCCAGCAGATCTTCGGTGCCGGTGCGCACTACAATTTCGGCAGCGCTTCGGTCGGCGCCGTCTGGACCCATTCCGTCACGAACAATGTGACGGGCATCTGGCAAGGCGGCAGCACCTCGACCGGCGCGATTGCGGGCAACTACATCAAGTTCGACAACTTCGAAATCAACGGTCGCTATTTCGTGCGGCCGGACTTTAGCCTGGGTGCGTCATACACCTACACGACGGGTGGCTTCGGCGGCGCGTCGAAGGGCTTCACGTCGGCCACGCCGCATTGGAACCAGGTGATGGCGCAGGCCGATTATCTGCTTTCGCCGCGTACCGATGTCTACCTGGAAGGTGTCTATCAGCGCGTCGGTGGAGGCAACGGTAACGCTGCATTCGACGCCAGCGTCTATAGCCTCGATCCGTCTTCGGGTAACTCGCAAGTGGTCGTTGCGGTGGGTCTGAAGCATCGCTTCTGATCGACGACGCTTTGCGTCACCCTGCGGCACGTCGTCAGGCGCGCCGCAGGGTGACAGGCGGCTGCGCCCAAGCCGCGCGGGGTTTGCTATCATATACTGTATAAACATACAGTCTCTGTGAATGCCCGTGGTGACAGACGCTTTTGATGCACCCTCCTTTGTGCCTTCCCTTGCGCCTTCCGGGTTGCCTTCAACCCAGTCGGACGCGTCTTCGCCGCCTCCCGGCGCACCTTATTACCTGCTCAATTTTGAGCGTGCGCTGGCATGGCTTGCCGAGCGCTACGACGATGTCTTCGGCGCGGACGAGCGCCTCTTTCTTAACGCATTCAGTCGCTTGCCCCAGGCTTCACGGGCGCTGCTCGTGCGGATGCTGATGCGCAAAGGCACGCTGTTCAGGGCCAGCCGCCTGAATTACGACGAGATCGGATGTTCGCGGCAAGCCGCTGCACCGCTCATCGCGCTCGGCTGGATCGATGACGCGCCGCAGCTGAGCCTCGATGAATTATTCGGCCTGGCTACGCGGCCCGAACTACTGCAGATCTTTGCGAATATCCCGCTGCGCAAAGACTGCCGCAAGTCGGACCTGCGCGACGCGCTGCAGGCCACCTACGACACCGCGCGACCATACAGGATGTGGAATCCACACAGTGCCGACTGCGTATTCGACGTCACCATCGCGCCGTTGTGCGAACGGCTGCGCCTGATGTTCTTCGGCAATCTTCACCAGGACTGGACGGAATTCGTGCTGGCCGATCTGGGCGTGTTCCAGTATGAGGCGGTGGCCTTCGCGCCGTCGTCGCGCGCCTTTCAGCAGCGTGCCGATGTGGACGGCTACCTGGCCTTGCACGCATGCGGTGAGGCGCTCGATACGCTTGCCGAGGGCGCGTCCGTCGAGCCAATCGTGGCGGAAATTGCCGCCATCGAAACCGGCAACGCCTGGCTCGACATGCGCCGCGCGAAGCTGCTGTTTCGCATCGGCCAGCATTGCGAGCGGCGGCAGGACTGGGATGCGGCGCTGGCTGTCTACGCGGGCTGCCTGTGGCCAGGCGCACGGCATCGGCACATGCGGGTGCTCGAACGCAGCGGTCAATTCGAAGCGGCCTTGACGGCAGCGTTACAGGCCGCCGACGCGCCGGGCAGCGAAGAGGAGCGCCAGCGTGTCGCGCGGATGCTGCCGCGGTTGCAGCGCCGCCTGGGTCAGCCGGTGGCGCGGGCGGCGGGCGCAAGGGCCATCGAGCGTAGCGCACTGGTTCTGAGCCGCCCCACCGCACCGTGCAGCGTCGAATACGCGGCGCGCGACTCTCTGAGTAGTCCGCAGGCGCCGGTGCACTACGTCGAGAATGCGCTGATCAATTCGCTCTTCGGTCTGTTGTGCTGGGAGCCGGTGTTTGCGGCGCTGCCTGGCGCGTTTTTCCACCCGTTTCAGCGCGGCTCCGCGGATCTGCACGCGCCCGATTTCCAGGCGCGCCGCGCGGTCCAGTTCGACGCCTGTCTTGCGCAGCTGGATAGCGGCGCGTACCGCGCGACCATCTTGCGGCATCTGGAGAGCAAGGCAGGGCGGCAGTCGCCGTTCGTGTTCTGGGGCATGTTGACACCCGAACTGGTCGCGCAGGCGCTCGACTGCCTGCCGGCCGCACATCTGAAACTATGGTTCGAACGGTTGCTGCGCGACATCCGCAGCAACCGCTCGGGTCTGCCCGATCTGATCCGCTTCTGGCCTGCCGAGCGGCGTTACGAGCTGATCGAGGTGAAAGGGCCCGGCGACCGTCTGCAGGACAACCAGATTCGTTGGCTCGAATACTGTGCGCAGCACGGCATGCCGGTGCGCGTGCTCGACGTGCGCTGGGCCGACGAGGTACAGATCGACGGTGCCGAGGCGGCGGCATGAGTTACGTCGTCGCGGTGCGGGCATTGTGCGAGTTCACGGCGCGGCGCGGCGACCTCGATCTGCGCTTTACGCCTGCGCCGAGCGCGGCCGAAGGGATTGCCGGACACGCGATCGTCGCCGCGCGCCGCGACAGCGGCTACGAGGCGGAAATCACGCTGACCGGCACGCATCGCAGTTTGAACGTGCGAGGCAGGGCGGATGGATACGACGGCGCGCTCAACCGGCTGGAGGAGGTCAAGACCTATCGCGGCGACCTAGCGGCGATGCCGGACAATCACCGTGCCTTGCATTGGGCGCAAGCGCTCGTCTATGGACATCTGCTGTGCCAGACACGCGGATTGACGGAGTTGCAAGTCGCGCTTGTGTATTTCGACATTGGCAGCCAGAAGGAAACCGTGCTGACGCAGCGGCATGACGCGGCTTCGCTGGAAGCGTTTTTTGTCGAGCAGTGCGAACGGTTTATCGACTGGGCGATGCGGGAGGAAGCACATCGAAGCGCGCGCAACACGGCGTTGGGCGCACTGGCGTTTCCGTACGGTGAGTTTCGTAGCGGTCAGCGCGAACTGGCGGTGTCGGTCTTCCGCGCCGCGCGGGATGGGCACAATCTGATGGCGCAGGCGCCCACTGGGATCGGCAAGACGCTGGCGACGATTTTTCCGCTGCTGAAGGCCTGCGCGGCGGATCAGGTCGAGCGGATCTTTTTCCTGACCGCGAAAACGCCGGGGCGTTCGCTTGCGCTGGATGCGGTTGAGATGTTGCATGCTAGTGCTAGTGCTAGTGCCAGTGCTAGTGCTAGTGCGAGTGCTAGTGCGAGTGGCTGTGCCAGCGGCAACGCTGGCGCTAACGCCGGCGCCCACGCTAACGCCAACGCCAACGCCAACGGCGAGACAACGACGCCGATCAAAGCAGATACGCCTACCGCCGCCTCGCCACTGCCATTGCGCACGCTCGAACTGGTGGCGCGCGACAAAGCCTGCGAACATCCGGACAAAGCCTGTCACGGCGACGCCTGTCCGCTCGCGCGCGGCTTCTACGATCGCCTCGACGCCGCGCGCAGCATGGCATTGTCCGTGCACCGTCTGGACCGCGCGGCGGTGCGCAACGCGGCGCTTGCGCACGATGTCTGTCCGTACTACCTCTCGCAGGAACTGGCGCGCTGGAGCGACATCGTGGTGGGCGATTACAACTACTACTACGACAGCAGTGCGTTGCTCTATGCGCTGACGCAGGTCAACCAGTGGCGGGTGGCGGTACTCGTCGACGAGGCGCACAACCTGCTCGACCGGGCGCGGCGGATGTACACGGCGTCGCTGGAGCAAGGCGCATTCCGGGCCGCCCGCAAGAGCGCGCCTACGGCGCTGGTGAAGCCGCTCGAGCGCCTGAACCGCGAGTGGAATGCACTCAATCGTGCGCAAACGGACGCGTATCAGGTGCATCCCGATGTGCCGCCGCGTTTCCTCGCCGCGGCGCAGAATCTGATTGGCGCCGTCACGGAGCAGTTGTCTGAAGCGCCGCTTTCCATCGACGAGGCCCAACTGCGTTTCTACTTCGATGCGATGCACTTCGTGTCGCTCGCGGAGCAGTTCAGCGAACATTCGGTGTTCGACACGACGCTCGCGCCCGAGCGCCACGTCGCTCGTCGCAGCGGCGCTGCACAAGCCGGCTTTTTGCACTCAGAAGGTCTGACGGGCAGTCCCACGTCGCGGTCGAAAACCGCCTCAACGCTCTGCGTGCGCAACGTGATCCCTGCGCCGTTTCTCGTTCCGCGCTTTGCCGCCGCGCGCACCACCGTGATGTTCTCCGGCACGCTCAGTCCGCATCATTTCTATCGCGACACGCTCGGGCTCGGCGAGGAAACCCGCTGGCTCGACGTCGAGGGACCATTCCGCGCGGAACAACTGAAGGTGCATGTCGCGAGCCACGTATCGACGCGCTGGCGCGATCGCGAGCGCTCGCTCGTGCCGATCGTCGATCTGATCGCCCGGCAGTATGCCGGCCAGCCGGGCAATTACCTGGGTTTCCTGAGCAGTTTCGAGTATCTGCAGCGCGTCGAGGCATTGATGCGCGAACGCTACCCGGAAGTGCCGGTCTGGGCACAGGAACCGGGCATGGACGAGGCGGCGCGCGAGGCCTTTCTCGCGCGCTTCAGGGCGATGGGTCGCGGCGTGGGATTCGCCGTGCTCGGCGGCGCGTTTTCGGAAGGTGTGGACCTGGTGGGCGAGCAACTGATCGGCGCATTTATCGCCACGCTCGGTTTGCCGCAGATGAACGACGTCAACGAACAGATGCGCCGCACCATGGAGGCGAAGTTCGGCAATGGCTACGACTACATGTACCTTTTCCCGGGCTTGCAGAAGGTGGTGCAGGCGGCGGGGCGGGTGATTCGCACCGAACAGGACGTGGGTGTCGTGCATCTGATCGACGACCGCTACCGACGTCCCGAGGTGCGCCGCCTATTGCCGCGCTGGTGGCAGGTTCCGTGAAGCCGGCGCAGTCACGGGGTTCGGTGCATCCGGCACCGCGTCGTCCGTATTTCCGCCGGGCATACCGCCGCTCTGGACAAACACCGTCCGTTGCGGATTCGCGATCTGAATACCGCGCGCCTGAAACTGCTCGGCCACACGCCGGTTGAATTCGCGCTGGACGCCCCAGCGTCCGCTGTCGCGGCACTGGATCTGGCCGCTCATGGTGATCGCCGAGCCGTCTACCGAATCGATGCCCCAAAAGGCGAAGTCGGACAGGATGCCGTCCTTGAACTGCGGATCCTCGCGCAAGGACGCGCCGATTTCCTTGAGCGTGGCGATCGCCAGATCGACGTCCTGGCCATAGATGATGCTGACCTTCACCGCCGCGTTGCCGAGACCGCGGTTGGTGTTGTTCACGGTCGACACCGAACTGAACGGCACCGTGTACAGCGAGCCGTCGCCGCCGCGCAGGCGCACGGTGCGAATCGACAGGTATTCGACGGTGCCCGATACGCCCGCGAGCGTCACCCAGTCGCCTACCTGCAGGGCGTTTTCCATCAACAGAAAGATGCCGGTGATGAAATCCTGCACCAGTTTTTGCGAGCCGAAACCCAGCGCGACGCCGAAGATGCTGGCGCCCGCCAGCAGCGGCCCGATGTTCACGCCGATTTCGCTGAGTCCCGTGAGGATCACCACCAGCGCGATCACGACGAACAGCAGGCTGCGCAGCATCGGCAACAAGGTGCGCAGACGCGCGGCGCGCACCACGTCGCCGGTTTTGGTCCATTGATGCAGACGCCGCTCGACCGTCACGTTGGCCGCTTCCCAGACGAACAGCGCGACGGCCGCCGCCACCGCGATGGTGACGACCGCCGAGGCGAGCCGGTGGCCGATGGTGCCGCTCGCGAACAGCACGGCGACGTTCGCGCCCCAGACCTGCAGCAGCAGCAGTGCGGTGACGATGCCGACCAGCCACGACACGATGCGGCGCAACAGCGGGTAATAACGGTAGGCGTGCTGATGAACGAGCGAGTCGCTGGTCTGCTGATCCTGTCCGTCGAACGTGCGCGCGAGTGCGCCGAAGATCACGATCGACACGACGCGCGCGCCCACCAGCACGGCAATCGATATACCGCCGAGATGAAGCAGCGCGTGATAGCCGTTACGCACGTCGAGCGCCCAGACGAACCACAGCGCCATGACGACGAACACGCCGATCCCGGCCCATGAATCGGCCAGTGCGTTCCCGATCACCGACAGCGACGCGCTGGCTGAACTGCGCGCGCGGATCCGCGAGGCGACCGGGCGGCGGCATTGCAGGATCAGCATCGCGATCATCAGGTGGCCAACCAGCGTGACGACTTTCATCAGGGCGAGATGGGCATCCTCGTTCAGGCCGAGGACCGCAGCCGTGTCGGCCAGCGCCGAGCCCGCGCCGACCACGCTGACGAAAATCACCGCCCAGCGCTGCGTAAAGGCGGCCCACACGGTGCACATCTGCAACAGGCGCAGGCGAGGCGCGTCGGGTTGCAGAAAGAAGCCGCTGACGATAACGGCCACGCGGCACAACACGTAGATGTCGATCAGCGAATCGAGCGCGCGGTCTTGCGCGGTGCCCTCGTCCGTGATGAACGACATCAGCAGGCTCGCCGCGCCGATAAAGACGCCCAGCGGGATGAACCTAACCAGCATGCGCAACGCGGCGCGCGGCAGGCGGCGCAGCAACGAATAATGGTGAAGCGCGTGGCGAACGGCGTCGTCGGCTGGTGACGCCGCGCTCGGCGGAGTGGACCCGGTGGCGGCCGGCGGCGTGGTGGCACTCGCGAGCGAGGGACCCGTGGCGCCGACTGAAGGCGTGCCCGCCGAGGCGGCCGCTGCACGCGGCGTGCGGGTCGAAGGCGCGGCGCCGGCCGCGGCCAGTTCCTCGTCCGCCGTGACAGAAGTTTCGTCGTCGTTGTTCGTCGTGGTGTCCGGGGCGCTGTTGTAGTCCAGCGTGGTATCCAGCGCGGTGCGGCTAGAGGTGCTATCCGTGGGGCGCGGGTTATCCGCAGTGGGGTCCAGCGCGGCGCGGCTGGCGACATTCTCCACGGGAGCGGGCGTGGCCTGCGCGGCGACCGCCGCCAGCGTCGCTTCCGACGGCTCGTCGAGGAACAGCTCGCGCGGATCGACGTTACGGCGCACCGCCAGCGCAGTGAGTGCACGGCGGAGCAGACGGCGCGTGATCCATTCCAGCGCCAAGGCAGGCAGCAACGCACCCAGCACCGACAGCAGGATGTTGCCCAGTAGCGTCCGTTGCTGCGGATTGCTCAACAGATCGGACCACCATCCGCGCACGGACGACACATCGAGCAGGGCCGCCAGCGAACTGCGCAACGCCCCCGCAACCTGAACCGCTCCATGCGCGCCTTGGCGCGCCAGTTGAGACGCGAGTCCGTTCGATTCGAGCGCGTCATGGACGGCCGCCGCCGCGCCGCTAGCCGGCGCCGGCGTCGAGGCGGCAAGCGGCGCGGAAGCCGGCGGCGCACTGAGCGCGCCGGCTGCGGCGATCGCATGCAGGGTGTCGGCGATCTGTGCGCGCCGTTGCGGATCGTTGAGGACCACCAGCGCCTGCCGCGCCTGCTCGGGTGTCAGCGTGACGGCCGGCGTGGCGGAGGCGGCGGCCGGCTGCGTCGTGGCAGCGAAGACCGGCGCGGCGAGGAGAATCAATAACCAGACGACGAGGAATTTGCGCATAGAGGATAGGCAGGACGGCAGCGATGAGCGGCGCCGTCAGGATGCAGGCCGATTCGGCCGAAAAAATCTGACTATAAGACGACAGCGGTCTTGCTACGCAAGTTCCGCACACAGGGGACCGATTGGGGATAAATCAGTCTGGCGGGGCGTGCGTCAGTGAATCGTAAGCGCGGGTGCTATGAGGATTATGCACGCCCGCTCAGTGGCGCGGCTGGATCGTGGCGGCGGCAACGGCTGCGCCCGCCAGCGCGCACGCCGCCGACACCAACGCGACCGCGCGCAGCGCCGCGCCGAGCGCGTCGGCCTGCGCGGCCCGTGCGTCCGCAAGCGCTGGTTGCGCATCCGGCTGAGACTGTGCGGACGCTTGCAGGGCGTCCTCGCTGGCGACGGCGGCGTGGCTGCCTTGGCTGCCTTGGCTGGCAGCAGTGCCGAGCCGCGCGGCCAGCGTCGCGTCGTGCGACCACACGAACACAATGCCGAGCACCGCAATGGCGAGCAGACTCGCCACCCGGGCGATGGCGTTGTTGATGCCGGACGCGAGGCCGGTACGCGTGGATGCGACGGCGGCCATGACGGTGGTGGTCAGGGGCGCGATCGTGATGGTCATGCCTAAACCCAGCACGGTGAGCGCCGGAAAGCAACCCGTCCAGTAGTCGCCGCGCACCCATGGCAGCGCGAGCATCGCAAAGCCCGCCGCGGCTACCACCGGGCCCGCCGTGAGTAGCGCACGCGCGCCGTACCGTTGCGTCAGATTGCCGGTGAAGCGCGACAGCAGGCCGATCGTGATGGGCATCGGCAACAGCGCGGCCCCTGCAGCGGTGGCGCTATATCCATAGGCGCGAATCAGCGTGAAGGGCAGAAAGAACAGTGCGCCGCCGAGGCCGAAGTAAAGCAGCAAGGTCACCAGATTGGCGCCGACGAAATCGCGCGATCGAAACACATCGAGCGGCACCATCGGATTGCGGCTCTTCGCTTCGATGGCGAGGAATCCGCCCAGCACGATCACACCTGTACCGATCAGGCCGAGCACGCGCGGATCGGCGAAGCCGCGCGTCGAGGCGATCGTCAGACCATACGTGAAGGTGCCGAGGCCCACGGCGGCGGTTACAGCCCCGAGCCAGTCGAGCTGCTCCGGCGAGCCGGCTTTGTGACTGTCCGGCACCGAGGCGAGCGCCAGCGCGACTGTTGCACAGGCAATCGGCACGTTGAGAAAGAAGATCGCCCGCCACGAAAACGTATCGACCAGCCAGCCGCCCGCCACTGGCCCGACGGCGGAGGTGATCGCGCCGATTCCGGCCCACGTGCCGATCGCGTTGCCGCGCTCGTGCTCGTCGAACACGGCGCCGATAATCGCCAGGCTGCTCGGCACCAGCAGCGCCGCGCCGACCCCTTGCACCGCGCGAGCGACGATCAGTACGCCCGCTTGCGGCGCCAATCCGCAGCCGATCGACGCCAGCGTAAACAGGCCGATACCGGTGACAAAAATCGTGCGCCTGCCGAGTTTGTCGCCGAGCGAACCGCCCACCAGCACCAGCGCGCCCAGAAACAGCAGATACGCGTTGACCACCCACTGGATTGCCGCGACGCTGGCGCCGAGTTCGGCCTGGATCGACGGTAACGCGACGTTGACCACCGAGCCGTCGATAAACGCCATGCTGGAGCCGAGAATCGTCGCCGCGAGCGCGAGCCGCTTATGCCGGCAGGCACACGCGCGCGCGACCGGCTGGGCGCCGATGACGAGTGCATCGCACGGGCTCGCCTGCGAGGCGATGCCAGGCGAGCTTCGTGCGGGCATGCGGGGAAGCTGCGGATGGGTCAAGCCGACTCCTGCGCGAATGATCTCTGTGCAGCATAGCAATGTTCAGCCAGCCCATCCCCCTGCATTGCATGTTGTCATGCACGCGTGCCATCATCGACCGGGGACGCAACCGGAGAACGAGCATGGTCAATCAGGCAGCGAGCGACACGCCCGACGCAACACCCGGGCAGCCGGCCTGCGCGGATATTCCTGGCCAGATCGTCTTCGTGCTGCAGGGCGGCGGCGCGCTAGGCGCTTACCAGGCCGGCGTGTACGAAGCCTTGCATGAAGCCAAGGTCGAACCGGACTGGGTGATCGGCACCTCGATTGGTGCGATCAATGGCGCGATCATCGCCGGCAATCCGCCTCACCAGCGCATCGAAAGGCTCCGGCAGTTCTGGGAGCAGGTCGCTTATCAGGGCAGCGCAACCGCTGGCCTGTTGCCCGTGCTCGACGAGTGGCTGCGTAACCTATCCATCATGACGCGCGGTATTCCGGCGTTTTTTGCCCCGCAGCTGGGTGCCTTGTTAGGCCTGCATAACAATGGCGGTAAAGGGGCGGCCGCGTTTTATACGACTGAACCGCTGCGGCAAACGCTGCTGTCCCTGATCGATTTCGACTATCTGAACGGCAAGACGACACGTTTGACGGTCGGCGCGGTGGCGGTGCGCAGTGGGCGCATGCGCTACTTCACGAACCGAGATACGCCGCTCGACGTCGACCACGTGATGGCGTCGGCCGCGTTTCCGCCTGGCTTTCCCGCCGTGCGGCTGGAGAACGAGGCATGGTGGGACGGTGGCATTTATTCCAACACGCCGCTCGAAGCGGTGCTCGACGATCACCCGCGGCGCGATTCGGTGATTTTTGCGGTGCAGTTGTGGCCGGCGCACGGCCGGGAGCCCGATTCGATCCTGCAGGTCATGAGCCGGCAGCGCGACATCCAGTACTCGAGCCGAGCCGAAAGCCATCTCGAGCGGCAGAAACAGATTCACCGCCTGCGCCACGTGATTCGTGAACTGGAACAGTACATTCCCGAGGGCCAGCGCGATGCGCCGGAGGTCAGAGAATTGCTGGGCTGGGGTTGCGGGACCACCATGCAGGTGATCGAACTCGACGCGCCGCGGCTTTCCGGCGACGACCTGCACAAGGACATCGATTTCTCGTCGAGCGGGATCGAGCGGCGCCGGGCCGCCGGTTACGATGACACCGTGCGTATGCTCAAGCAGGCGCCGTGGCGCGAGCCGCCCGATCCGATGGAAGGCATTGCTGTCTACCGATCGGATCCGGAGGCCAATCCAGCCGCGGATTGAGGCGCGCAGCGGCTGACTGTGTGGACACAGTCAGCGAAGGCAAGTCTGGCGCGGACTAAGGTAGGCAGCGGCTCAGTGTGTGGACACGGTCAGCGACGGTAAGCCCGGCTCACTGTCTTCGTCGTCTTGTGGCGCAGGCGTATCCGATGCGCGTCCCGCCCCGTCCTGATTAACGCGGTTGGCATGCATCAGCCGGTACAGCGTGGCGCGCGAAACGCCCAGGTCGGCAGCCGCTTCCGAGAGCTTGTAGCCATGCCGCTGCAGGGCCTGCTCGATCGCATCCTTTTCCGCCTTGCTGCGGATTTCGGCCAGCGTGACCGCGGGCGCGTTGGGCGATTGCGGCAGCCCGAGATCGGAGGCGGTGATAAAACGCCCCTCGCTCATCACCACCGCGCGCCGCACGCAATTGATCAGCTCGCGGACATTGCCGGGCCAGCCGTAGTTGGACATGGCCACCACGGCGTCGCTAGAGAAACCGCGGATCTTGCGTGCCCCGTCCTGTCTGTACATGCTCAGGGCGTAGTTGGCGAGCAGCTTGATGTCGCCGCCGCGCTCGCGCAGCGGCGGTTCTACGAGCCGCAATACGCACAGCCGGTGATACAGGTCGGAACGGAAGCGGCCATCTTCGACCGCCTTTTCCAGATCGACGTGGGTCGCCGAGATCACCCGCACGTCCACCTTGATCTCGGCGGTGCCGCCGAGGCGCTCGATCGTGCCTTCCTGCAGGAAGCGCAGCAGCACCGCCTGGCACTCGTGTGGCATGTCGCCGATCTCATCGAGGAAAAGCGTGCCCTGATGGGCGCTTTCGATCCGGCCGGTCTTGCGCTGCACGGCGCCCGTGAAGGCACCGCGCTCGTGACCGAACAATTCGGCTTGCAGCAGGGTAGGCGGAATGGCCGCGCAGTTGATCGCGACGAACGCCTGCGCCGAACGCAGCGAGCGTACATGGATGGCGCGTGCCGTCAGCTCCTTGCCGGTACCGGACTCGCCGGCGACGAATACCGGTGCATCCGTGACCGCGCATTTGTCGATATGACGGTAAAGCTGCAACATGCCTTCGCACTGACCGACCATTTCGTGGCGGCCCATGGACGGTTCGGGCGTGACCTGGACCTTGCGCAGGTTGGACAGACCGTGGGCGTGACCTAAAGCGAAAATGAGCCGTTCGTTCAGGCAGGGCCGGGTCACGAAATCGAAGCAATAGTCGAGGATGAAGCGGCTGACCAGGTCGTTGTCGGATTGGCCCGGCGCGATTACAGCGACCCAGTTGGTTTCGACGCGCCGCATGCACGCTTCGAGCGCCGACAGATACTGCGAGGAGCAATTTTCCGGCAATTCGATCAGGCCGACCTTGATGTTGTCGCGCTCGATCATGCGTTCGGCGATGGCGGTCGTCTTGGCATGGGCGACGTGCCAGCCGCACGCGGCCAGAAATTTGGTGAGCAATTCGTCGGGCCTGGCGGCAACACAGAGCACCGTGCGGTCTATCTCATGCGGCGTGACAGTCGTAGTCATATTACCCCCGAGTGGATGCAGCATTTACGCTTGCTGGGTCAGCGAAGCCGCAACCGCTTTGACGGATCGAGAGAAAATCAATGGCATGCCGAATAATTTGTTCATACGAACTCTCAATTTTCATTTTGTTTGCTCCCCGTTGCTACGACAGTCGACACCCTCCGTCAGTCCCCCTGTATATTGAACTCTATATGATGCATGCCCAAAGGTAGATCAAATTTATTAGACCTGCCATACGAGCAAATCTGGATGCGGAGCCTGACCGTACTTGCCGCTTACCCCGCGATACAGAAGGGCGCGCGCGCTGCATTGCGGGGCGGCATAAGCGGTTGGGTACACGTCGTGTATCGATTCTGTCTCAATCTGGGAACGCTTGTAACGATTATTTTTGAGGGATTGTTAATTCGGAACCGGAAGCTTCGACCGACATGGGCCTTTTATCGACATTCATACACCTGCCATTCGCGTCCGCAGTTAATTGCGCAAACCTTTGCGCTGTATAACGAATGATCTCCGCTTTCGATGTCCCGGCAGCGCCGCCGTTAGTCCGTAAAAACGCAGGAGCGGTCGCCAGGCCTTATTGCAAGCGGCTTTGGCCATTATTTCGCACGGCTTGGAGTGCGAAAGACGACCGATCTGGCCGTGTTGGCGGAGCGCGCAAGTGCGTCGGTCATTTGATCCTCCCCATTGCGGTCAACGGTATTGACGACGACCGAATCGGTCACTTCGTCACATCACAGACCCTTCGTTTGATAGTCGAGCGCATCCCGGTGGCGTCTCACAATTGAGACACTTTGGGCTCGCTTCCAGAACCCACATAGTGACCCACCGATGCTTTTCGGTCTCGGGATTCCGACCGTAGGTATCGCCGCGCGCCGTCCTGGCGAGTCGTGTGCGACAGCAGAAAAACGGGCCGGAAAGAACTTGCCGATGCAACGTTTCCGGCCCCGTAAATTTGCGGTTCGCGCCGAGTCGCATCGCTGCAACAGTTTTGGCGCAGGGCCTCCCACTGCATGCCGGCTTGCGGGGCGCACCGGCCGTCGCGCCCATTGGCATCACACTTTGCGAGGTTCTGGCACGGTCGTCGCTATATGTCCTGCACCCGGCAGTAACCCAATAACGCCGGGGAAGCAAAATCAAACGCAGAAGCAGGACGGGGACCACAGTCGGTGCGGGGCAATAAAGACGGCGCGGGGACACATAAGCAGGACGGGGCAATAAAGACGGCGCGGGGCGCATAAGCAGTACGGGGCAACAAAGACGGTGCGGGGGAATGCACGAGCAGGACGAAAAACAGGCGGCGCGAAGACGCACAGGGAAGAAAAAAGCAACAACCGATCAAGCCCCCGTAAAAGGGGCGACGGGGCCAACAATGAAGGCGCGACGGGGCTAGCAGGAAGGACAAGCCTTCGCAGAAAGGCTTGCAGTACGAGTTTCACAACGGGCGAGTCAACAGCCTGATCGGCAGCCACCGGACGGGGGCGGGTGTTCCCCCTCCGGTGCAGACCGATCGCATCGAAGCTTCGCGGGGACGGCTCAGGCCGGAGGGCACATCGGATCAACACGATCGCCATGGGAACGAAGCAATCGATTGCGGCGCAATTCGACGCCGGCGTTGATGAACGCTCTTTTTTATTTCGCCGAGCCGTCCCACATGGACGGCGGCAGCTTCCCGACCACGAACCAGCCTTGCCCCTCCTGTTCGATCTTTGCCTGCTCGAGTCTGAACAGCGACAAAGTAAGGAGTGCGAGATGAGAAAGATAAAATGGACGGGGACATTCACGGTCACGGCCGCCGCTACGCTGGTAGCGGTATTCTTCGCGTCGCGCGGGATGCCTGCGCAGAGCGCTTCAGCTACACGGATTGCGGTGGCCGCCGTCGATATCGACGTGGGGCAGCGCCTCGCGCCGCGTTTCATCAAACTGATCGATTGGCCCGCCGGCAAGATTCCGCCCGGCGCGTTCAGCGATACGCGCCAACTCGCCGGCCGGGTATTACGTGCCAGTCTGTTGCATGGCGAGCCGCTGACGGAGAGCAGACTTCAGCCGGCAGGACCGACAGCCGTGAGTGCGCATCTTGCCGATCTGGTCGTGCTTGCTGCTGCGGGCGGCGACGCCAGGCCGTTCATGCCTGCTCGCCGCGCCGGTTTGCCAATGTTCAGCCGTGAAAAGCGGCCGGGCGTTCGCGATTTCGATCCCGAGACCCGGGCGTGGTTGGCGCTGCTCGGCGATCCGTGGGCGCAACCTACGCCCACGAGCGTACGGACGCCGCCCCGCGCGTGACAGACGCGGTCCTGCGCTGCAGTGGACAGCGACCGAGCAACCGGGGCGGCACGAAGCGGCAGGCCGACGCGTCGCAGGTCTCAACCGCGAACAGCTTCGGCGGCCCATACCGAAACACCGGCTGTCTCAATCGCAAAGCGGTGTTGCGTGCCTTGGCGCAAACGGCTGTCCTCGCTGGCAATATCGAAGTGCGCACCGCCTATCTCCACGCGGATATAACGCTCGCCGCGGCGCAGTTCGATGGCATCGATGGTGCCGGCATACGGACCGTCGGCGCTCGCCGTCAGCGCGTGCGACGACACCCGCCACATCACCCGCTGGCCCGCTGCGATAGAACGCGCGGCGGTCTTCACCCGCAGCCCGGCGCCGATTTCGAGCATACCGTCTTCGCGCATGACCCCTTCACCGACGTTGTGCAGACCGAGCAGTTCCGCCACGCGCATCGACGCGGGCTGCTCATAGACCACGTCGATCAGACCCGCCTGCAGCACGCGTCCGGTTTCGATGACGAGCACTTCGTCGGCGAGCAGCGCGGCTTCGTCGGGATCGTGTGTGACGATGATCGTCACCGCGGCGATCTCCCGCTGCAACGCGCGCAGCGACTGCTGCAGGCGCCGGCGACGCGGCGTATCGAGCGCGGCGAACGGTTCGTCGAACAACAGCAACTGGCTATGCCGCGTCAAGGCGCGTGCGAGCGCGACGCGCTGGCGTTGACCAAACGACAGCTGACTGGGTAGCCGTCCAACCAGTTTGCCGAGGCCGAGATGTTCCAACCAGTAACGGGCGCTAGCCGCGTCTGCATCCACCGGAAAAGCCAGTTGCTGGGCCACCGTCATATGCGGGAACAGACCGTAGTCCTGCGGCATGTAACCAATCTGGCGCCGCTCGGGCGGCAACTCTTCCAGATCCGTGGTGCCGAGGCGCAGCATTCCGTTTTCGTTGGGTTCGAGGCCTGCGATCAGACGGAGCGCCAGCGACTTGCCGGAGCCGGACGGCCCGATGATCGCGAGGCGTCGGGTGGTAGGCGCCCAACTGACGTCGAGATCGAAGGCGCCGAGATGCCGGGTCAACCGGAGCGCGAGCCGCAGCGGCGCGGCTTCGGCAGCCGGCGGCGGGCCCACGGGCTGGACGGCGGCGTCCTCGTTTTCCAGTTCGGTGGCGCCGTTTTGGCGCCGGCTATAGAGCGACAACGCGGCGCAGACAATGGCGATCGCCAGCGTGGGTAGCAGCAGCGGCATCATGGCCGGCAAGCCCTGGCCGCCGAACACGACATACGTATAGACCGGTAGCGAATACGGGTGATACGCCACCATCACGGTTGCGCCGAATTCGCCGAATGCCCGCAGCCACGCCAGCGCAAGACCCGCGCGAATGGCCGGCCAGGCGACCGGCAGCACGACGCGAAAGAAGCGGCTGCCGGCATGATGACCGAGCGTGGCGGCAACGTCGTCGAGGACCGGATCGACCGCCGCAAAGGCGGACTTCGCGGCAATGATCAGAAACGGCGCGGCGACGAAGGTCTCGGCGAGCACGATGCCGGCGAACGAATCGGTCAGCGTGCCGCCCGTCAGGCGGCCAATGCCGCTATACGGTCCGAGCAGAAACAGCAGCAGCACGCCGCTGGTGAGCGGCGGCAGCGCGAGCGGCAACTGCACCATGAAACCGAGCGCCGCGACCTTGCGCGAGTTCGAGCGGGCCAGAAAATAGCCGAGCGGCACGCCACCGATCAGGATGACGAGCGAGGCCATACTGGCGCTTGCCGCGGAAACGCCCACTGCCGACCACGTGGCGTTCCAGTCGACGTGAGCCCAGTCGGCCGCGCCGAGCTGGGGCACGCTGGCGATGAACGGCGCGCAAAGGTAGGCGGCAAGCAGCGCGGCCAGCCAGAAGAGCGGCCGGGCAGCGATACGCTTCATACCGTTACTGTGCCGCGTCGATCACGGCCTGTACTGATGGCGGGATGGCCTGCCCGTTGCCGGTGACCGTGGGCTTGATCACGTCCACGCCATGCTGCTTCAACAGTTCGCGGCCTTGTGCGCTCAGCAGGAAGTTCACGAAGCGCGCAGCGCCTGCGCTGTTCTGTGCATCGTTCAGGATCGTGAGCGTGTAGCTGGCCTTGGCCGCCAGCTCCGGCGCGGGCTGGAACGCGGGAATCTTCAGGTCCGACGTTTCGGTGGAGTAGAAGAAGCCGGCGTCGAGCTGGCCGGATTGCAGCCGTCCGACCAGCGTTTCTTCGGGCAGCACCTGAGCGGAATTCTCAGGATCGCCAAGCGTCTTCTCGACGAGATCGGGTTGATGATAGAGATCGGCTGCCTTCGTCATCATCTCGACCGTGAAGGCGCCCTTCGGGTCGAGCTTCGGATCGGTACGTCCGATACGGATACCCGGTTCCTGCAGGACCTGATCCCAGCGCTTCGTCTTGAAGTCGGCGGCAAACTTGCTCTTCGGGTTGTAACCGATCATCAGCGGCGACTCGGCGAAACCCACATACCAACTGACATGGTCGCCGTTGTCCGCGCCCATCAGGCTCTGATTGACCTTCGGACTGGCGCTGATGAACACGTCGCCACGGCGCAGCTTGCCCTTGATTTCATTGGCGATCTTGTTCGATCCCGCCGCGTAACCGCGGAACTGCAGGCCCGTGGCCTTCTCGAAAGCCGGCCCCACGCTGCGCTCCATCAGGTTGACCAGCGAGCCGGCGTACAGCACGTTGACGGTATTGTCCTGGGCGAAGCCGGGGGTGGCGGCCAGGAGGCCGGCGACTATCGTGAAAGAGGCAAGCAGCTTGCGAATCATGCGATTTCCCGTAGCGTTATGAAGATCGCTATATTACGACGCCGAAGGGCGCTGTGGGTCGATTCGCCCGTCGTCGGAGATAGGTGCGGCGATATAGCCTGTATGTCGCTGCGCCCCCTGTCAGGCCGGGCGGCGAGCGGCGTAATATATGCCAGAATATGACGTGGCGAGCGGGGCGGCGGCGCGTTTTACGCGTTGGCGCTGAGGTGTCTGTCGCGCTTTCGAGGGCGCCGTTTGCCGCTTTTCCAGGCTGATTTTTTATCGCGGGCGGCTGAATCTTGCTCAACGCGGGCCGTACTCGATGCGGGAGGACCTGCAGGCATGGAACGGATGAATCCGGGCGTGGCACCGGCACCCGAGACGGTCACGGCGAACCGTGCGGCCGCAAGCGATTTCGTTTTGACCGGGCACGTGCTGTGGCCGCTGTCGTTATCGGTCGAGCAGCTCAGACGCTACGACAGCGCGCTCGGTGCACCGTTCGACCTGCGCTGTTTTACGACCAACCGGTTCATTCGCCGCGTGGGCCGATATCGTGGCGTGCTGCTAACCGACCTGATCTCGGAGGCGGGCTTGCGCAACGACGCGCCGGGCGACTTCAAACGCATGGTGTTTGTCGCCGCCGCGCACGACGGCTATGCGGTGGCCTTTTCGTGGCACGAACTGTTCAACACGCCGGTGGGTGAAAGCGTGCTGATCGCCTATGAGTGCGACGGCGAACCTTTGAGCGTGGCAGACGGTGCGCCGATCCTGCATTCCGGCGCCGACATCATGGCGGCGCCGCGGCACGTCAAGCGGCTGGTGCGGATCGACGTGCAGGTGCTGCGCCGGTTGTGACGCGTCTGCGGAGTGTGTGTGTGAGCGTGGGGGACTGCAAGCGGCTATAGGCGGCTATAAGCGGCGTTAGATGGCTTAGCGGTGCGGCCTTTACCGGAAGCCCGCACGCAAGTCGAATCGGCGTCGTACCATGGGCCATCTCTCCGCGGCCCGCAAACCATGTCTGACGATACGCTTCCCGGTTTACCCGCTACGTCGTCTGCTCATGCCGCTCAGACAGGCAGCCTCGACGAGGCTTGTGCCAGGCGAGCCGCCCAATGGATGGCGGCGGCCATCGACGCCCATTCTTTCGATGCGCATCTGTTTGCCAAGCTCATTGCGGCGCGCGAAGTGCGCGGGGAGTGGGCCTTGCTCGGTTTGTCGACCGCGCAATGGGATGGGCTCGTCAGCCGGCATTTTGGCGGGGCGACCGCCTTGCAGGGCCTACCCGGCATTTCGAACGCACGTAAGTCCGCCGACACAACTGTGGCCATCGCCACTCTGAGCCCACACGAGCATGTCGAGTTCGTCGCGGCTCTGCGCGGGTTGCTGCTGCAAAGCGCCAACCCCGCGGTGTCCCTCGACGACGCCCAGTGTCTTGCCTCGATCATCGCGCACGCATGCCTGCGGCCGGACCACCTGTGGCGCGATCTGGGGCTGGCGGGGCGCGACGAAGTGTCCGCAATGCTCGAGCGCTATGTCCCGTCGCTCGTCGTGCTTAACGTCGAGAATCTGCGCTGGAAGAAGTTTCTGGCCCGGCAACTCGCCTTGTCGCTCGGCAAGGAGCCAGGTCCTGCGCCGGGTTGTCCTGGTTGCGAAGACTTCGGCTATTGTTTCCCGCGCGCTTCCTGAAGCCAGCTGGATTATCCGCCGCCGTATCGCTGGCGTGCCTGCCGCGCCCGTGTGGCAGGCACCGTTTCCGAGGACTACCTCGTACCTCGCTTCGTGTATGCTTTCGCGCATGGCCGAATCCGCGAAAACTCAATCCATCCCGGCGAAAAAAATCGCTGCCAAAGCTGGCCTCCAGCCCGGCACGCAAGCTTCCACTCCGCCCTCCACCTCATCGCGCAGCAAGGCACGACCCGAAGTGCGTTTCCGGATGCGCATTCGCAAGGGCGATACCGTGGCGCTCGGACCGGGTAAGGTCGAATTGCTCGAGGCGGTGCGCGAGCACGGTTCGATCTCGGCGGCGGCACGCAGTCTCGACATGTCGTACCGGCGTGCATGGCTGCTCATCGACGAACTGAACAAATCGCTCAAGTCGCCCGCGACGCTATCCGAGCAGGGTGGACAAAGCGGCGGCGGCTGCGTCCTCACGCCGGTCGGCGAGACCATCGTGCGTCTGTATCGTGAAGTCGAGGCGCAAGCCGAAGCAGCCTGCGCAAAACAGATCGACGAACTGATCCGCCTGATCAAGGCCTGAAGCGGCTGGCCCGATCTTCCGCCATGAGGCGAGTGCAATACGCCTCAGCCGTGCCGCAGGCAAAACGCCGACGGCGGCCGCGCGCTGACTGCTGCACTTTGCGACGCGCTGCGCTCGGTCTGCAGGCGCGCGATCAGATCGATGAAACTGGCGACGCTTGCGGTGCGCAGCGGGTGATAGACCACCTGATGACGCTCGCACACGCGCTTTAGCGTATTCATCGAATCGTGATCGATGCAGTCCACCGGAAATACGACGAGATCGGCGCCCGGCAAAGCGGCCGCCAGCAAGCCCTTGCGATCTTCCAGGCCGCCGTCGTGCAGGACGAGTTCGCCGCCGGCCGACGTCACCAGCGCCTTGAGCGCCGCATTCGAACCCGGCCGGCCGCCGACATACACCACCCGCTTGCCCGCCACGCCCGCAAGTCCTGCACGGCGCGCATCCGGCTGATCCAGCGCGTCGAGCGTCGCCCGCTCGAGCGCCTGGCATTCCGACTGGACCACCTTCAGCAACGCCAGCGCCTGATCGCGGCTCTCGCGTAGCGCCTCGGCCGTAGCTTGCTCCTGCAAGGCGCGCTGTTCGGCAGCTTCGCGGCGGCTCGTGTGCAGCGCGAGGCGCTGGTCGGCTTCGGCGAGTCGCGCCTGCAGCGCCCTGGCCTCATCGGCGAGGCTGGCGGTATCGAGGGACGGCTGCCGGCTCGCCTCTGCGGTCAGTTTGACGATCTGTTCGCCCAGTTGCGCGAGCGCCGCGTCGCGCTGTGTGCTGATCTCGTGCAGGCGGCTTTGCTGTCGTTCAAGCTTGTCCCGTAGCGCGGCGTTTTCTTCTTCCAGCGCCACCAGACGGCGGATATCCGCGCGATTCGCCGCTCCCACAAGGTGCGACAACATGTGCAACTCGCCGAACGCGGCCTGGCGAACCGGCATCGTTGCACAGGGATGCGTCATCAGCGCCCAGTAGGCTGGCGGGATATCGCCGTTCTTGAGCGCCTCGTTCCACAGCGCCAGCACGGCGTCTTCATCGCGGGCCTGATCGAAGCGGCGGATGGCGCCGGCGTAGCGCTCGTCGAGCGCCTTATGCAGCGCCTTGCTGCCTGGGCCGCCCGCAATGGCGAGTTCGACTGCTGTGTGATGAATTTCGAGGTCGGTTGCGTGCTGGCGGTCGAGACCGGCGAATTTGGGGACGAGCTTGCGCAGTTCGTGCGTAGTGAGGCACGTGCCGATCACGGAGCAATGCAGATTGGGATCGAGTTCCGCCAGTCGGGTGCGCCGTTTCGAGCCGGCGAAAGACGCGGACGAGGGCGCCGCGCAGCACGCGTCGGCCGCACGCAGACGGGCCGCGGCGCTGTTTTCGTCACGGCTGGCGTCAGCGGTTCGAGCAAGGCGAAACGGGGGAGCTTGCATGATGACCTCGAATCCGGTTCCGGTGTCAGGACTCGCCGGCGAAGTGCGCCGGATACGCTCGAGGCTGTCACCATCATTCTCAGTACCGTAATATATCATCGAATATAACGGTAAAAGCGTAGTGGGCTGCCGTGCGGCATTGTCCTAATCGTCAGAAAACAGGACCAGCGGCGCCCGCGCGTGCTGCTGCAGCACATGGTCGACACACAGTCCCACGAAGGTCGCGTCGAGGCGGTCCAGTTCCGCTGCGGCCTTGCGCAGCGCGACGGGGTCGTTGCTATGGGTGTCGGAGAAAATCGCGTCGCGTAACTGTTCCGCTGAGCGGGCTTCTTCGATCGCCGCTCTCAGCTCGTAAAAGCGGGCAAACCCCGCTGCTTTGCCTTGTTCCGCGAGCAAAGAGAGCAACTGGTTGAACGAGTGCGAGCCAGAGGCGCGCGTGGCCGGCGTGCTCCCCTGAGCGTCGGCGAACATCTGCACGAAACGCAGCACGCTGCCGTATAGGCGCCTGAAAGCGTCGACGACATCGCGGATCAGCTCCGCACGCCCGCGATCGGGTGCGGCTTTCAACGCCGTAATCGTGCTGGAAAAACGCTTCGCGGGCCGCTCGCGGCGTTGCGCCGATTCGGGCAGGGTGGATCGACTGCGCACCAATCTGGGCTCCAGGTTGCCGGTTGTTTCGTAAGGTTGGGAGCGGGTCCCGGGCGTATGGATGAGCGGATGCGCCCCTGATCCGTTTTCTACCGTCGTATTCTGTAGGATATAACGAATGGCGTCGCGCGTGGTAACGGCACAGCACGACGCACACCTTGCTATCGACGCTTTACATGGTCCACGAAGAGACGCACCGCAGGGGCGCGTTCGAATTGCCGGTAGGCGAGTGCGATTTCGGATGGCACCGGTTTCCCGCTGATCGGCCGGTAGACCACGCCCGGCAGAGCAATGCAGTCGGCCAGCGTGTGCGGCACGACGGCCACGTTGCCGCCCAGCGATACACAGGCCAGCACCGCGGCGAGCGTGCCGGGCTGTGGGCCGAGCTTCGGCACGAAACGGCCGCGGCGGGCTACTTCGTAAGTGCCGGATTCCTGCTCCGGCAGCACGAACCACTCGTCGCGCAAGCGCGCCGGAGCCAGTGTCGCCGAGGCCGCCAGTTCGGAGTCTTCCGGCAGCGCAAGCACGAACGTATCCCGATGCACCGTGGTGACGCGGATGCCTTCGCTCAACTGCATGGGCGGGCGCACAAAGGCGACATCGAGCTGGCCGTCGTTGAACATGCTGGGCACGCGATCCATGGGCACCTCGCGAATGCTGACGTCGATGCCGGGATGCGCAGCACGGAAGCCGCCCACCGCTTGCCGCAGCACACCGGCATAGGCGGCCGAGGCGACATAACCGATTTCAACGCGGCCCAGTTCGCCACGCTCCGCAAGCGCGGCACGTTCCGCACCGCGCGCCAGATGGTCGAGCGCCGGCGTGATATCCGCGAGATACGCTTCGCCCGCTGCGCTCAGCGCCACCGAACGTTTGGTTCGATGAAAGAGCCGCACGCCAAGCAATCGTTCGGCTTCCTGAATGTGCCGCGTCAGAGACGGCGGGGCGATCTCCAGTTCTTCGGCCGCCCGCGAGAAATGAAGGTGTTTAGCGACGCAGGCAATACAGCGGAGATGGTGCAGTTCGAGCTGTCGCATAGTATTGTCAGATTGATCAATTATTTAGCGATTCTATGTCAATGACAGCTAATTGAGACCCCGCTAGAGTGGTGCGAGTCTTTTTCCAGTTCCGGTGAGCCGTATGCCCCAGATTCCCGATGAGCGGAGCAATCGCGCCGCAGACCCATCTCACCCGGCTGCAGCCAGGCGCAGCGCCACCCACGCGGGTTTCGTGCTCGCCACCGCCTCGGCGACCTGTGCGCTGATCGTGCTCGATACCAACGTGGTGGCGGTCTCCTTGCCGTCGATCGCGCGCTCGTTCCACGCCAGTTTTGCCGACGTCGAATGGGTGGTCAGCGCGTATATGGTCGCCTTCGCGTCGTGCCTCCTACCCGCAGGCGGTCTGGCCGACCGTTTTGGCCGCAAGCGCATGCTGTTGCTCGGCCTAGCCGTGTTCGCGCTGGCGTCGCTTGGCTGCGGCGTGGCGCCGTCGGCGGCGGTGCTGAATGTGGCAAGAGCGGTGAAGGGCGTCGGCGCGGCGATGCTGCTGACCGCCGCGCTGGCCGTCATCGCCAATACGTTTCATGAAGGACCGCAGCGTGTGCGGGCGTGGGCGATATGGGGCACCTGTATGGGATTGGCGACGACCGTAGCGCCGCTCGTCGGCGGCGTCATGACGCAATGGCTCGGCTGGCGCTGGATCTTCCTGATGAATCTGCCGGTTTGCGCGGTGTTGGCCGTGTGCGTCCTGCGCGCGATCCATGAGTCGCGCAACCGGGACGCTGGACCGGTCGATGCGGCGGGCAGCCTGTTATTCGGCCTGGCTCTGGCCGTGGGCATCTGGGCCCTGATCGAAGCGCCGGCAGCGGGATGGGCGAGTGGCGCCACGGGCATCAAGCTATCGGCTGCGGCGCTGCTGCTGGCGGCCTTCGTTCAGGTGCAACGGGTGCGCCGGCACGCCATGGTGGATCTGGCGCTGTTCCGTCAGTCGCGTTTCGTCGCCGCGGTCCTCGCCATGTTCGGCTATGCCGCTTGTGCGCAGGTCATGATGACCTTCCTGCCGCTTTATCTGCAGAATGCCTTCGGGCTATCCGCGATCGCGGCTGCCGTGGGAATGCTGCCGTTTGCGCTCGCGATGGTGCTGGGTCCGTATGTCGGTGCGCGGTTGTCGAAGCATCGGTCGAGCATGTCCATGCTAAGCATAGGATTACTATTGATTGGTGGCGGCAACCTGCTGACGGCCTGGATTGCCGCGGCAGGTCGTTACGACCTTGTGGCGTGCGGCATGGTGATCACGGGTCTTGGTGCAGGCGTATTGAACGGCGACACGCAAAAAGCCATCATGGCGTGCGTTCCACCCAACCGTACCGGCATGGCATCGGGAATCAGCACGACGACACGCTTTACGGCCATCGTGACGTCGGTCGGGGTGCTCGGTGCGGTGCTGGCGGCGCGGACCCAGACCGTGTTCTACGCGCGCCCCGAGCTGAGCGCGAGCGTCAGGCATCAGCTCGATCCGGGCTTCATGTCGAGCGTGCTGGCTGGCGATAGCGCTCAGGCCAGTGCGCATCTGCCAGCGGCCATTCGCGACTCGCTGGCGCTCGCCGCGCATGCGAGCTTTGCCAGCGGTTTTGCCGCGGCGCTCTATCTGGCTGCGGCAACGGCGATCGTGATCGCGCTAGCGGTCCGGTTGCTGGCCATGCGTGCGGCGGATCGTATGGCGGGGCAGGCTGGGGGTGTGACGGCGCGCTCGGTCAGATAGGTTTCCGGGAGCAGCAGGTTCTGCTCGACGGGCCATTCGCCGGCTTGGATCCGATCGCCGTTCTTTTGCGGGGGGCCGGACGGTTTGGATGGCACAATGCAAGCGCCGCAGCAAGTGGGTTGGATAAACCACTTGCTTAGTGGCGCTGTGGACATTCGCCAGACGCCAATCCGTCTAACCGGGGAAAACGCCAACCATGAGTCATCCGAACACCGAGTTGATCGATCGCTTCTACGAGGCATTTCAACGGCGTGACGCCGAAGCCATGGCTGCGTGCTATGCGGACGACGTCGTCTTCAGCGACCCCGTGTTCGGCGAACTGCGCGGCGAACAGGCGCGCGACATGTGGCGCATGCTGGTGCAGCGTGCCCAGGCGTTTTCCCTGACGTTCGACGCCGTCGACGCCAATGATCGAACCGGTCGCGCCCATTGGGTGGCGCGTTATCTGTTCAGTCAGACCGGCCGCACTGTGGTCAACCGGATTCAGGCGCAGTTCGTGTTCCGGGACGGGCGCATCGTCGAGCATCGAGATAGCTTCGATCTGTGGCGCTGGTCACGACAGGCGCTGGGCTTCAAGGGTGTCTTGCTCGGCTGGACGCCCTTCGTGCAGCGGGCGATTCGCACTCAGGCGAAGAAAGGCCTCGCGGCTTACCGGGCGAAAGGAGCGCAAGGGTCAACCTTGCGCGAGACGGCACCGTAGTTCACGAAACGGCTTCGAGGGGCTGGCCATCCGGTCTACTTGCGCGAGGCCAGCCAGATGATGCAGTATTTCGTCAGCGGACGCGCTGCACCTGGGAGGGCAATAGCAGGGGTTAGCTGCCAATTGCCGGGCGCGCCGAACTATCAAAATCAAATGGGACGAATACCTATGCCTGTCGTGGATGCGGCTTGGGAGGATTGGCTCGCCACCAATGCAAAGCGCGGCTGTACCGTGCATTCGATGATCGAAGCAATGATGGGAGCGGGTTTCGATTCGTTCTCGGCTAGCGCTGCGGTGCAGCGCGCGGTCAGCCTGACATCGGCAGGGGCGAGTTCCGGCAACGGGGTGAGCGCTGCTGTCGCGAGCCAGGTAGAAACACCAGACGCGAACCAGGCCGGGGGCGGCACCGTGGCACAACTGGTCAAGGCGCCACAAGGTGTCTACCAGTACGACGCGCTGCCGGTAGCGAGCGGCAACCTGATCCGGGCGTTCGATCGCGACGTAAAAGTGCTGATGCGTTGCGAGCGCCCCCAGGTGGTCGTATTCGGCGACGTGCTCTCACCCGAAGAGTGCGCCGAGATGATCGAGCGTTCGCGACACCGCCTTAAGCGTTCCACCACCGTCAACGCGGAAACGGGACAAGAGGACATCATCCGCAATCGCACCAGCGAGGGTATCTGGTTTCCGCGCGGCGAGGATGCGTTTATCGAGCGCATCGACCAGCGGATTGCCAGCCTCATGAACTGGCCCATCGAAAACGGTGAAGGACTGCAGATTCTGCACTACGGCACGAGTGGCGAATACCGTCCACATTTCGACTATTTTCCGCCGGATCAGCCGGGCAGCGCCGTGCATACGGCACGGGGCGGACAACGTGTGGCGACCCTCATCGTCTACCTCAACGATGTGCCGGATGGTGGGGAAACCATTTTTCCTGAGGCAGGATTCGCGGTTGCCGGCAGACAGGGTGGCGCGGTGTATTTCCGCTATCTGAACGGCCAGCGGCAGCTCGATCCATTAACTTTGCACGGCGGCGCGCCGGTGCGGGCCGGCGACAAATGGATCATGACGAAGTGGATGCGCGAGCGGGAGTACGTCTGATCTTGATGCACTGAGGGTTCGGGACACAGTTGCTGTGCGAGACGCTTCGGCGCGGTCAGATGCAAGAGAACCAGCGTGGCGGGCGATCTGCTGCGCTGGATCTGGATGCAAGTGGCAAGTCACAAGTGGCGTGGGCGCCGCACCAGCGGCCCCACGCTTCACCTGCGCTTCGTCACAGGTGGCTGCGCAAGCGCATCATCAGCCTGCCTGCAGCGCCTTGCTGCGTTCGCTGTCATGAGTGACTTCGCGCAGCACCGCATCGAAGAAATGCGCCTGGGATTCGGCATCTGAGCGCGCATACGCCCGGTTGATCCCGCTGATCACAGCGCGGATCGACGCCGTAATCAGATTCGCGTCGATGCCCACGCCGAACGCGTTACCCACCACCTGCGCGCCGGCCATTTCGGCAATCGCAATCGCTTTCGCGTCGGCGCCTTGCGTGAGCGCGCGTTCCTCGTAATGCTGGATCCGCACCGGCGTGCGCAATGCGTGCATCAGCGCGTCGAGCGGGCCGTTGCCTTCGCCGGCCAGCACGGTACGCTCGCCGTCGAGTTCCACGGTCAGCTTGATGCGTTCGCGGCCGCCATCTTCCGACAGCGTATGGCCGATGTAGCGCAACGGGGAAACGCTACGTACGTATTCGTCCTGGAACACCTCCCAGATCTTCTGGGCGCTGACTTCCTGGCCGCTTTCGTCGCTCACTTGCTGGACCGCTGAGCTGAAGTCGACCTGCAAACGGCGCGGCAGGACCACGCCATGGGTCTGTTCGAGCAGATAGGCGATGCCGCCTTTACCCGACTGGCTATTGACGCGGATGATCGAATCGTAAGTACGGCCCAGATCGCGCGGGTCGATCGGCAAGTAGGGCATTTCCCACATCGCATCGTCCTTCTGGACGGCAAAGCCTTTCTTGATGGCGTCCTGGTGCGAGCCGGAGAAGGCCGTGAACACGAGGTCCCCAACGTACGGATGACGCGGGTGGACCGGCAATTGCGTACATTCCTCGGCGGTGCGGGCGACTTCGTTGATGTTCGAGAAGTCGAGGCCCGGATCGATACCTTGCGTGTACAGATTGAGCGCGAGCGTCACGAGGTCGACGTTGCCGGTGCGTTCGCCATTGCCGAACAGGCATCCTTCGACGCGATCGGCGCCGGCCATCACGGCCAGTTCAGCCGCTGCGACCGCGGTGCCGCGATCATTGTGCGGATGGACGGACACGATCAGCGAATCGCGCCGCGCCAGGTTGCGGTGCATCCATTCAATCTGGTCTGCATAGATGTTCGGCGTGGACATTTCGACCGTCGCCGGCAGGTTGACGATGGCTTTGCGTTCGGGTGTCGGCTGCCAGATGTCGAACACGGCGTCGCACACTTCCTTGGCGAATTCGAGTTCGGTGCCGCTGAATACCTCGGGGCTGTATTGCAGCGTGAAGGCGGTTTCCGGCGTCGCGTCCACGAGACGCTTCATGGTGCGCGCTGCCTTGACGGCCAATTGCTTGACGCCGTCGCGCTCGAGCCCGAAGACGATCTTGCGGAATTCCGGCGCGGTAGCGTTGTACAGATGGACGATCGCACGCGGGACACCGCGCAGCGATTCGAAGGTGCGCTCGATCAGGTCGTCACGCGCCTGCGTGAGCACTTCGATGGTCACATCATCGGGAATATGGCCACCCTCGATCAGTTCGCGCACGAAATTGAAGTCGGTTTCCGACGCCGACGGGAAAGCGACTTCAATCTGCTTGAAACCGATCTGAACCAGCGTCTTGAACATGCGCATCTTGCGTTGCGCGTCCATCGGCTCGAACAGGGCCTGATTGCCGTCGCGCAGATCGGTACTCATCCAGATCGGCGGATGCGTAATGGTGCGCGAGGGCCAGGCGCGATCAGGCAAGTTGACAGGAGCGAAAGCGCGGTACTTGGTAGCAGGATTTTTCAACATGGTGGGCTCGTGGGTTCAAAAGCGACGCAAAAGGAACGAGACGAAGCGCGGCCGCCGGTTGGCAACCGGGGCAAGGTCAGCAAAGCTTGGGAATTATTGACGCTTCAGATGCGTTAGATGCAGGAAGCGCGTAGCAGCAGACCTAGCCCGGTAGAGCGGGCTAGTAGTAGGAGGGATAGCAGGGTCTGTGCGCGGAACATGGGCGTAATAGGATCACAAACGGCGCCGCGAGTCAAGCGCAGCGTGTTTCGTGGAGTGCGACGATAGCCTTCCTGCGCACTCATGTTCCATGTCCTGGCGCGTTGCCGAGCGGGCGCGCGGACAGATCTTTCAGGGCCGCCCAGCAGTTGTTGTAGCCCATCAGCAGGATCATCAGACCGATCACACCGGCGGCGACGTGATCCAGCATCGCGAGGCCTGCCATGCTGCCGACGATGCCTAGCGTGGCAAGCAACGCGGACAGCGCGTCGAGCCGCGCGTGCCACGCGGTGGCCAGCAGCACACCCGAGTGCGAACGCAGCGCTTCTGAGCGCATGTAGCGGAACAGCGCTTCCTTGGCGAGCATCACGAAGATGGCAACCAAGAGCGCGCTTGCACGGACGGTTGCGCTGGCCGTCAGGAGGGTGGCCGGCCCGATGCTATGCCACAGCATCTCGCCGGCGGTGGCGATCAGCAGCATACCGATGAACAGCGAGGCGAGCGTGGCACCCAGGCTGCCTTCGACACTGCCGGCACGTCGACTGGACGCAGCGGCGCCGACCAACAGCATGGCAATGACGACGCCGTCCGCCGCGAGATCGCTGAGTGTATGAATGCCATCCGCCACTAGGCCATCCGCATGAGCGAGCAGGCCGACGACGATCTGCATCGCCATCAACGCGGCATTCAGCATGGCGCTCACATAGGCCGCCTTGAACACACGGCCGCCTGACTGGCGGGGACGCTCTGACGGCGGTGGCATGGGGTGGACTGGTTTGGAGTGATGCCTGCAAGTTAGCGGTCGAAGGTTGCGGGGATATGACAGCGCGGCCGAGCCTCTGAGTCCCACGTGGGTACAAGAAAATCGGCTACACGCAGATTCCAGCTGGAGATCGCGCTCATTCAGCGCAATGGCCAGCGTTCCGGTGGAAGGGTCTCGATGACCGGAGCGGTAGAAAGACGCAGGTGGAGGTTACCTGGATCCTGTTTGTGAGCGCGTGTCCAACGCGCTCTCGCGCAACCCCTTCGACATTCACGCTCTCACGACGCATCCTGCCGCCTCGAGCCACCGCCTACGCTGCGGCCCGCGTCGCGGGCCATCTGCCAGTATCCCCACATCGATACGAGCGTCAGCAGGCCGGCACAGAGGAAGGCGATGCGGAAGTCGTCCAGCGTAAAAACGCGGCCGGACAACTCGCCGTTGAACACCGCCGCGCCACGGAGGGCCACCGCGCCAAAAGCGATGCCGAGGCCGATGGTCATCTGCGCCGCGGCGCTCCAGAGCGTGCTGGCAGCGCTCATCTGCGGCTGCGCGACGTCTGCGTATGCCAGGGTGGCGAGCGTCGAAAACTGCATCGAGCGCGCCACGCCGTAGACAAACACCACGATCAGCACCCACGCCAGCGGCGACGCCGGTGTTAGCAGGCCACAGGCGATCGTGAAGAGGCCGGCCACCGCGACGTCGACGATCGACACGATACGAAAGCCAAAGCGTTGCAGGATGCGGGTGGTCAGCGCCTTCATGCCGAGGTTGCCGACGGCGCTCGCGAGCAGCAATAGCCCCGACTTGAACGCGGACAGTCCGAAACCGATCTGGAACAGCAAGGGCATCAGATACGGCACCGCGCCAATGCCGATGCGGGTGAACGAGCCGGTCACGATGGTCACCGAGAAGGTGGGAATCCTGAGCGTCGACACGTCGATCAGCGGGTGCGGGTGGCGTTGGGCATGACGGAAGGCGACGAACCCGAGCGCCAGACCCGCCGCCACGAAAGCCGCCGCAATCCACGGACTCTCGCCGGGCTGGCTGGCGAGTTCGGCGCCATACAGGACGGAGGTGAGGGTGGCCGCGCTCAGTACCAGACCGACGAGGTCGAGCGGGCGGCGTTCGCTGCCGCGCAGATTCGGCACCCACGCAACCACCGCGGCCATCACCGCGATACCGAACGGCACGTTCAGGAGAAAGATCCAGCGCCAGTTCGCATACGTCGTGATGAAGCCGCCCACCGGCGGTCCGACAACCGGCGCCACGATCGCCGGCCACGTAATCGTGGAGATGGCCTGCATCAGCCGCGCCTTTTCGGTGCTGCGCACGACGATCAACCGGCCGACCGGCACCATCATCGCGCCGCCGATGCCTTGCAGCAAACGCGCGGCCGTGAACTCCGTGACGTTTTGCGACATCCCGCACAGCACCGATGCAACCGTAAACACGCCGATCGCGCTGAAGAACACCGTGCGTGAACCGCAGCGGTCGGCCACCCAACCGCTCACCGGAATGAAAATCGCGAGCGCCAGCATGTATGCGGTCATGCCGAGGCTGAGACTGTTCGGGCCGACGCCAAACGAATGCGCCATTTGCGGCAGAGCCGTCGCGATCACCGTGGTGTCGAGATACTCCATGAAGAAGGTCGCCGCGACGATATACGGCAACCAGCCGATGAAGGACGGGCGTGCCTGGGTGGCGGTCATCGCACCCTCTCGGGCGAGCGGCCGGGCCATTGCGCGCAGCGCGGGGCAAACCGCCGGTGCGCGTCGTAATGCTGGTGTCGATTCATGCTGTTACGGCTTCCTCTCAAAGCGTGTCCCATCTCCAGTATCGCCGCGCAAATCATGGGCGAAGGCGGTGTCAATATGGCGGGAGAAGCTGCAAGTATTGCCCAGGAACGGTAAAAACCGCTTTCAAAGCCGGTGATTTTTTTGAACGGCGGCCGGAAACCCCCGCCGGCACGGGCTTCGTCTGAATATAGCCAATAGCAATTGCGTCGATATATACAATCAACTTTTTCTATTAAGCGTCCTGCGACATACTGTCTTCACTTTCTCAACCACGTAACAAGAGGACGCAGCAAATGCCGATCATCAACAGCCAAGTCAAACCCTTCAAGGCAACCGCTTACCACAACGGCGACTTCCAGACCGTCACGGAAGAAAGTCTCAAAGGCAAGTGGTCCGTGCTCGTGTTTTACCCGGCTGATTTCACGTTCGTCTGCCCGACCGAACTGGGCGACCTGGCCGATCGTTACGCCGAATTCAAGAAGCTTGGCGTGGAAATCTACAGCGTCTCGACCGATACGCACTTCACCCACAAGGCATGGCACGACACCTCGGACACGATCCAGAAGATCCAGTACCCGATGATCGCCGATCCGACGCTGGCTATCTCGCGTAACTTCGATGTACTGATCGAAGAAGAAGGCATGGCACTGCGCGGTACGTTCGTGATCAACCCGGAAGGCGAGATCAAGCTGTGCGAGATTCACGACAACGGCATTGGCCGTGACGCCGGCGAACTGCTGCGCAAGGTGCAAGCCGCGCAATACATCGCAGCGCATCCGGGTGAAGTGTGCCCCGCCAAGTGGACGCCGGGTGCTGAAACGCTGACTCCGTCGCTCGACCTGGTCGGCAAGATCTAAGCAGACTCGCTTAGCTCTACCTGGCAGTATCGCATCACACGCCTCTTGCAGGCGTCTCTCTGGTGCGGGCCGCATCGTGCCATGTCATGCATGCGGTCCGCGCGTCTGCTCGCCACACGCTGCGGTGGCGCCCGGAGCTCCCACTCTCGTCACGGAATTCGAATAGTCATGCTGGACGCCAATCTCAAGACTCAGTTGAAATCGTACCTGGAAAAAGTCAGCCGGCCGATCGAAATCGTTGCCTCGCTCGACGGCAGCGCCAAATCGCAAGACCTGCTGACGTTGCTCGCAGACATCGCGACGCTGTCGGAGCGCGTGACGGTGATCGAACGGCGCGACGACGATCAACGCAAGCCGTCGTTTTCGATCGGCGAGCCGGGTAAAGACACGGGTATCCGCTTTGCCGGCATTCCGATGGGACATGAATTCACCTCGCTGGTGCTCGCGCTGCTGCAGGTGGGCGGTCACCCCATCAAACTCGACGACGCGGTGATCGAACAGATCCGCGAACTGGACGGCGACTATCAGTTCGAAACCTATTTCTCGCTGTCATGCCAGAACTGCCCGGAAGTCGTGCAGGCCCTGAACGTGATGGCCTTGATCAACCCGCGCATCCGCCACGTGGCGATTGACGGCGCGGTATTCCAGAACGAAGTCGAAGCACGTCAGATCATGGCCGTGCCGACGATGTTCCTGAATGGCGAAGTGTTCGGCCAGGGTCGCAGCGGCGTAAAGGAAATTCTCGCCAAACTTGATACGGGTGCCGGCGCGCGTGCTGCCAAGCAATTGGCGACGAAGCCAGTATTCGATGTGCTGATCGTCGGCGGCGGCCCCGCGGGCGCGGCCGCGGCAATCTACGCCGCACGCAAGGGCATCGCGACCGGTGTGGTCGCGGAACGCTTCGGCGGACAGGTGCTCGACACGCTGGCAATTGAAAATTTCATCTCCGTTCAGGAGACCGAAGGACCCAAGTTCGCCACGGCGCTTGAGCAGCACGTGAAAAGCTATGAGGTCGACATCATGGACGTGCAGCGCGCCGAAGCGCTGATTCCGGGCCGCATCAACGAAGTTCATCTCGCGAACGGTGCGGTGCTGAAGGCGAAAACCATCGTGCTCGCCACCGGTGCGCGCTGGCGTCAAATCAACGTGCCGGGCGAGCACGAGTATCGCAATCATGGCGTCGCCTACTGCCCGCACTGTGACGGTCCGCTGTTCAAGGGCAAGCGCGTTGCGGTGATCGGCGGCGGCAATTCGGGCGTCGAAGCGGCGATTGATCTGGCGGGTATCGTGCGTGAAGTAACGCTGCTCGAATTCGGCGCTGAACTGCGTGCTGACGAAGTGCTGCAACGAAAGCTGCGCAGCCTCGCCAACGTTACCATCGTGACGCAGGCCCAGACCACGGAAATCACCGGCGACGGCAAGAAGGTCAACGGCCTCGTCTACAAGGATCTGCGTTCGGGCGAGATCAAAAAGGTCGAACTGGAAGGCGTATTCGTGCAGATCGGTCTGGTGCCGAACACCGAGTGGCTGAAGGGCACGGTCGAACTATCGAAGCACGGCGAAATCGTGGTGGACGCACGCGGTGCGACTTCGGTGCCTGGCGTGTTCGCCGCGGGCGACGTGACGACGGTGCCGTTCAAGCAGATCGTCATTGCGCTGGGCGACGGCGCTAAGGCATCGCTAGCTGCCTTCGATCATCTGATCCGCAGTAGTACAGACGATGAAGCGGAAGTCGCGGTCGAAGAAGAAACTGCGCTCGCCGAGAGCTAAATCTTGCTCGTGGACGGCCGGCGGCTGTAGCCGGACCGCTGCCCGCTGTATGACAACGAAGCCCGCCTTTGCGCGGGCTTCGTTGTTTTCAGCGACTGCTTTATTGACCGGACGATCACTTCCGAGCCGCGGGGCTAATATTTTTTCCCGCTCAAGAAATTGTTCGCGCTGCCGACAATAAAGCTATTAACCGGCTGGAACATTCGCTTGCTATCGGGGAAAGCCTGGTTCAAGTCAATCGAAACCGCGTCGTTATCAGGTGGGTGGCCCGCATTTATTGCGTTTGCGCCGACCGCGAACATCGAGTCTTGCCGGACAGGCGCTGTCACAGGCGCGTCGGCTCTGGTGCGGATTGTTGAAAAGGGGGAGCACGAGTGACGCTGAAACAACAAGGCCCAGCGTTGTCGTGCAGACGTTTGGATCCGCGTTTGAAAACGGAGATGTCATGTTTGTCGCAATCGGTTGGGTATTGGTGCTGGGATCGGTCATTGGGAGTTTTGTGGGCGTGGGTGGGCATCTGCCTGCGCTGGTTCAACCATTCGAACTCCTGTGTATTTTTGGCGCGGCAATTGGCGCGTTCGTCGTCAGCAATCCGGTCACCACGCTCAAGAAGACGCTCAAGAGTATTCCCACCTGCTTCAAGGGCGGTGGCTACACCAAAGAGAAATATCTCGAACTGATCGCGCTGCTCTATGAGCTGCTACAAAAGGCGCGTAAAGAAGGCATGATGTCTCTGGAGGCCGATGTCGATGCGCCAGAACAGAGTGTGCTGTTTCAGAAGTATTCGCATGTTCTGGAGGATCATCATCTGCTCGACTTTATCGTCGACTATCTGCGCATGATGTCGAGCGGCAACGTCAACGCGCTCGAAATGCAGGATCTCATGGACGAGGAGCTCGAGACGCATCACGCCGAGGCCAACGTGGCCGCCAATGCGATCCAGAAAATGGCCGATGGCTTGCCGGCGTTCGGGATCGTCGCCGCGGTAATGGGCGTGGTGCATACGATGGGCTCGGTCGGCGCGGCGCCCGCTGTGCTCGGCGAAATGATCGCCGGCGCACTGGTGGGTACCTTCCTCGGCATTCTGCTCGCCTATGGATTCGTCGGCCCGCTCGCCGATCTGCTCAACGCCAAAGGACGCGCCGCGGCCAAGCCGTTTCAGTGCGTCAAGGCTGTGCTGCTGGCGTCGATGAGCGGCTATGCGCCGCCTGTCTCCGTCGAGTTTGGCCGCAAAGTGCTCTTCACCGCCGACCGTCCCAGCTTCAAGGAACTCGACGACGCGGTCCGCGCAACCAAGCTGCCCAAGGCAGCGTGATCGAGAAGCAGCATGGCTGAAAACCGTTCGAGCAGTGGGGCACAGGAAGCCTCCGCGCCAATCATCGTGCGGCGTCTGCGCAGGGGCGCGGCGCACGAGGCGCATCATGGCGGCGCCTGGAAAATTGCCTATGCCGACTTCGTCACCGCAATGATGGCGTTCTTCCTGCTGATGTGGCTGCTGTGCTCGACCTCGAAGTACGACAAGCAAGGCATCGAAGACTATTTCAACACGCCGCTTTCGACCATGCTGGGCGGCAAAGAGGGCACTGGTTCGGCGCGGCCGAGCGTGGTGCACGGCGGTGGCCGTGACGCATCGGACAGCCGGCCGGGCGTGGCACACAAGAGTCAGGCGCAGCCTGCCAGGCCGTCGGTCAATCCGCCGCCGCTGCAGGTGGACGCGCAGCGGCTCGCGCAACTCAAGGCGAAAATTAGCGCCCTGATCGAACAAAGCCCTGCGTTGAGGGCGTATAAGCAGCAGATCCGCGTGGCGATTACCGACGAAGGTTTGCGCATCGAGATCGTCGATTCACTCAAACGGCCCATGTTCGCATCGGGCAGTTCGAAACTGGAAGATTATGCGGTGACGATTCTGCAGCAGATCGGGGCGTCGCTTAACGACGTCGACAACCGCGTGTCGATTGCGGGACATACGGATGCCGTACCTTACTCGGGCGGCACCGCGGGCTATTCGAACTGGGAACTGTCCAGCGACCGCGCCAATGCAGCGCGCCGCGCGCTGGTGGCGGGAGGTCTGCGCGAAGACAAACTGCTGCAGGTGCGCGGACTAGCCGATGTGTTACCACTGGACAAGGATGTCCTGGACGAACCGATCAACCGGCGCATCAGCGTTCTCGTGCTGAACAACGCGGCAGTGCAGGCATTTTTCCGCGACGGCGGGCGCACCACCGTGGATGAAGCAACAGCCGCGAGCGGCGTCTTGCCGGCAGTCCTAAACAAGCAGAGTGCGGGGGAGAAAGCCAGCGCGCGGTAAAGCTGCGCGCACGCCGTGCCCTCTGAAGACCTGGGTCATCACGCTTCGTGACGTTCAGGCTGTTCGACCGGTACGGCAAATTCATCTGCCATCGAGGCACACACCGCATCGGCGAAACGCTGTAACGAAGAGAGCGATCCGCTCACGCTGTGATAGGTTTCGCGGCCAATCCGGGCATCGAGCAGAATCTGCAAACCGGCTGCCCTGGCAATTTTCACGATATCCACGGCCGTCTCCTGATTAAGCGGCGTGCAGACTGCATTCCCGTTCTGATCGAACCATCGCGTCGGGCGGTGGTTCATTTTCAGCAGCGGGGCTACGTATTGGCGGTGGCTTCGCTGAAAGCCACGTCACCATCGTAGTGGAGCAAGACGTCTCGCGATGATGCGAACAGCGGGCAATAACCGAGGCAATTCGCTTGTTCGGTTTTGCCCGCATTTTCAAACCGCCGCTTCGAACAGTCGAGTGACTGAGCGGCGCGATTCCGGCTTCACTTCCTGTCGATCGAATACTTGCCCGGCCCGGTCACGACCAGCAGCAGCAAGCCGCCGATAATGCTGACGTTCTTGTAGAAGTTGATCATGTTCATGTATTGCTCCGCGCCGCTCATGGTCCAGTAATGGTGAGCGATCAGCGCCGTACCGAACGTGTAGAGCGCGAGCAGTAACGCCAGCGGCCGGGTATAAAAGCCGACCACGATTGCCACGCCCACGACAAACTCCATCACCACCGCGATGATCGCCGACACCTCGGGCATCGGCGCGCCGGTTTGCGTCATATAAGCCACGGTGCCGGAGAAGCCGGTCAGCTTCGACCAGCCGAACAGCACGAACAGCAACATCAGCAAAATGCGGGCGACGAGGATCAGTTCGTCCTTGCGGGTTTCAAATAGTGTGTAGCGCATGATGGGTTCCAGTGAATCAGGTTTGTGGTTATGAAGGGCTCAAGCCCACAGTTCGGACATCTCAATGTTGCGCAGGTCGAACACCAGCACTTCGGCGTCGTGGCCCTGCGTGAACGTCAGGAGCTGTTCGTCGCGGACCCGTGCGCCGTCGCCTTCCCCGAGCGTCACACCGTTCACGGTGATGCTGCCGCGCGCCACGTGGATGTAAGCATAGCGATCCGCCGCCAGTTCCACCTGTGCGCTTTCGTCACCGTCGAGCAAACCGGCATAGACGCGCGTGTCTTGTTGCACCTGCAGCGACTCGTGCGCTCCGTCCGGCGAGATCACGAGGCGCAGCTTGCCGCGTTTTTCCGCCGTGCCGAAGTGGCTTTGCTGATAACGCGGCGGCGTGCCTTTGGTTGCCGGCGCAATCCAGATCTGCAGGAAATGCACGGGCTCGGCCTTCGAGTGGTTGTATTCGCTGTGGGCGACGCCTGTGCCCGCGCTCATCAACTGGATATCGCCGGGCACGATCACCGAACCGGTGCCCATGGTGTCCTTGTGTTCCAGCGCGCCTTCCAGCACGTACGAAAAGATTTCCATATCGCGATGCGGATGCTTGCCAAACCCTTGCGACGGAGCGACACGATCATCGTTGATCACCAGCAGGTCCGAAAAACCGTTCTGCTTCGGATCGTGATAGCTGGCGAAGGAAAACGTATGACGCGAGCTGAGCCAGCCGTGCTCCGCGCGGCCGCGTTGATTGGCGTGTCTGATTTCGAGCATGGTGTTTCTCCTTGATTGTGCGATCCGGCGAGGGTTGTCGTCCGTGATCCATGAACAGCAGTTTAAGTCAATCAATGCGCTTATAATCGGCTGTAAATCGGAAACACTGTCATAAATGAGTGGACAATCGGCTTCGACGGCGAACCGGCAGCCGCGGGTTCGCGGGCCCTCGGGTCTCGATGAAGGGATACTGCAATGCAACTCGAAGACATGCGGATTTTCGTCGCCACGGTCGACGCCCACAATTTCACCGCCGCAGCCAGTCGGCTGTCGCTTTCCAAGCAGTTCGTCAGCCGGCGTGTCATGGCGCTCGAAGAGGCGCTCGGTGTGCGGCTCCTGATCCGCAACACGCGCAAGCTGGCGGTGACCGAACTTGGTCAGGAGTTCTACGAACGCGCGAGGCGCATCCTCACGGAGGTGACGGATGCCGAGCAGGCCATGTCGCTGCGCCGCGCGTCGCCCCATGGATTGCTGCGGGTCAGCGCGCCGATGTCGTTCGGCATGGTGCATCTGTCGCCGCTGGTGGCGATGTTCCTGAAAAAGCATCCGGATGTGCGCTTCGATATGGAGCTAAGCGATCGCACCGTCGACGTGGTTGGCGAGGGCTTCGATATGGCGATTCGGATCGGCATACTGGCCGACTCGACACTGATCGCGCAAAAGCTGGCCGAAGTGCGCATGGTGGCCTGTTGCAGCCCGCAGTATCTGCGGCGCCGCGGCACGCCTGCCGCGCCGGCGGATCTTGAACGTCACGCTTGCCTGCTGTACGGACATGGCGGCCCGGCAATCTGGGACCTCGTCGAGGATGGGGTCCACAAGGCCGTCGAGGTGCACGGACCGCTGCGCGCGAACAACGGTGAACTGATACGCGACGCCGCCATCGCCGGGCTCGGCATTGCGCGCTTGCCGGACTTCATCGTGTCCGCCGGAATCAAAGCCGGGCAACTCGTCGCCGTGCTGGAGCCGTTTTTGCCGCGCGCGTCGGCGCTCTATGCGGTGTATCCGCAGCATCGCCAAAGCTCGACCACGATTCAGGCCTTCACCGTCTTCTTGCGTGAACAGCTGGCCAAAACGCTGGTTGCATGAGCCGCTCAGAAAAACGCTGCGGCCTGGGCCACCCCGAGCAATTCTTTCAGATGCGCGGTTTTGGAGCGGCTAACCGGCACCCCGTCACATCGTAGAAGATCATGCAGGTGCCGCACGTGCCGCAGGGACCGCTCATGCCGCTCATCCTCGAGACCTTGATCATCAGGATGCGGTCGGGGATGTTGATCATCATCGCCAGCGGCGGCGATTTGACCTGACAACCGCCGGCGTCGCGCGAGTGCAGCAAAACGCGTAACTGGTCGCGGCTTTTCTCGGGGTGCAGCTGCACCACGTCGATGCCGAACAGCTTGTCCTGATCGACCCCGAGCGACTGCTCGCCGGCTGGCCCCAGGATCTGCAACGCGACGTCGTTGTGTTCGAAGCCTATTTTCTCGCGCTGAATCGCCGCAAGCTGGCCGAGTCGCGGGCAGGCGGCGCCGGCCGGCTTGAAACCGGCGACAGCGCCGGGCAGCGCGACGCGAGTGACGGGTTGCCGCTCGGCCTCGATGGTCCTGGTGCGGGCGATCCGGAGCAGGCGGCAGGCAAGACGGCCGAGCAGGGCGCGTCCGTTATAGCGTCGCTCGCGCATGCGGACTTCCGGCATCTGAACCGTCCCGACGAACGGTTTGCCATCGACGCCGCGATCCGCCGTTTCGCGCAACGCTTACAGGGCATCCAGTTGCGCCGCGAACAGCGCGCCAACAACGGGCGTGTCGTCGATATGGCGTGGACGATCCGCCGCAGCGTCTCGCGCGGCGGCATGCCGCTCGAACTCGGCTGGCGGCGCAAACGGCGCCAGCGGCCACGCATCGTGTTGTTGCTGGATGTGAGCCGCTCGATGAGCCTGTACAGCTTTTTCTATCTGCGGCTGGCGCGCGTGCTGAGCGCGCGGGTTTCGGACGTGCACTGCTTTATTTTCCATAAGCGTCTGGTGGGCATCGAACAGGCCTTGCGCGACCCCGACCCGTGGCGGTCGCAGGAGCGCTTGCAACTGCTTTCAGCGGGCTGGGCCGGCGGCACGCGGATTGGCGAGAGCCTTGGCGAGTTCAATCGGCAGTACGCAGCGAAGCTGCTGCACGCGCGCACGGCGGTCGTGGTCGTCAGCGACGGCTACGACGCCGGCGACCCCGAGTATCTGCAGCAGTCGCTTGCCGCCATGCGGCGCCGTTGCCGCTGTCTGGTATGGCTCAACCCGCTCGCGAGCCGTGCTGATTTCACCTCGGCCAGCGCCGGCATGCAGGCTGCGCTGCCGTTTATCGATCTGTTGGCGGGCGGCCGTGACCTCGCGAGTCTCGAACGGGTGCTGCCTCAAGTGTTGTCCGCCCTCCAATGAGCACGGCTACCGTCGACACCCTGCTGCAACTCGAGCAACAACTCATCGACCGGTCCGAACCGTTCGCGGTGGCGACCGTGATTCGCGCCGGGCCGCCGACGTCCGTCTGGGTCGGGGCGCAGGCCCTGATCGACGGTAACGGGGAATTGCACGGCTGGATTGGCGGGGGCTGTTCAAGAGCCATTGTGATTCAGGCCGCCCAGCAGGCGATTCGCACCGGGCAGCCCAAGCGCGTGCGCATCAGTAACGAACTGGAGGCGTCCGTGCTGGCCCAGCGGGTCGGCTTGCGCGTGAGCGCGGCGGCCACGTTCAGTGCGCCGTTTGCGAGTCTGGGGTTGCGGCACGTCCTGCAAGGCTACGACGCGGCCGCATTCGACAGCCTCAAACCGCAACTGATTCTGATCGCCACGCAGGGCGACAACGACGAGGATGCCCTCGAAGCCGCGCTCCGCAGCGAGGCGCGCGGTGTGTTGATGGTCGCGAGTCGGCGCAAGGCGGACAAGCTGCACGAGACGATGCGCGCGCGTGGCATTGGCTGAAAGCGCGACCCCGGCGAGCGGCGAGGCGGTGCCCGATTTGCCGCCGTGCGAGGCGATGACGTCGGAAGAGCCGCGCGTTGCCGGCGCGCGCTACGTCAACCCGGTGTGCGGCATGGCGGTGGATATCGCATCGCCACGACCGGTTCACCACTGACATGGATACGCCCGAAGATTACGAGCAGATTCTGGCGCCTCTCGCTCAACGGCCGGCTGTGCCCACACACTAGATTCGTCTGGCCCCCGCTGCGCGCCGGGAGCGATGCGCGGCGTGCAAACCTGTCATGCCCAACGCATTGGTTCAGCGGTTGCCGCGCCGCACGGCCTGCTTTGCTTTTCGCCAGCGAGCCTTCCCGCGACCGTTCAGGCCCGGATATTGCGATTGTCGACCCAGCGAGAAGTGAGCGGTGGAGAATGGGCCTGCGGATCAGCGGAGCTTTCGCGGACAAGCGGCAATCAACCCCAGTCAACACCGACTCACACCTCCCCGCCGCTGAAGTAATTACATGCGAGAGCATGCCCGCGTGGCAGTCTTTACAGGCTCGCAGGCGGCTTCGGACGGCGGGCAATCGATGCATTCGCAGCCAACGCGATCGGAGGATGGGTGTTGAACAGACGTATCAAGCGAATAACGCGTTGCCGCGACCACGTCGCCATCGCCGTGTCTCCGTGGCTCGCGGCGGCCACTGTTGCCGGCATGGCGGTAATGCCGGCACCGGCCCGCGCGCAAACGCCGGCGCCGCTGCAGGAATGGCAATATTCCGCCGGCGTCCCGCTGGAAAAGATGATGGCGCCGCAAATTCCCACGTGGCAAGTCGCGGTCGGTGCCGCGGCGGCGTTCCAGCCACGCTACGACGGTGCGGACCGGTATCACTTCGAAGGCGGCCCGAGCGTCGACATCCGCTATAGCGACCTGTACTTTGCCTCGACGGGTGAAGGCTTCGGCGCCAACGTCGCGCAGGGCGAGAACTGGCGGATCAGCCTCGCCGCGGCATACGACCTCGGACGACGCGGCCAGGACGACGACGAACATCTGCACGGCCTCGGCAACATCAACCCCGCGCCCGAGTTGAAGCTGGCAGCCGATTACGTCGTCTCCAAGAGCTTCCCGCTGGTGTTGCGCGCCGATATCCGCCGCAGTTTCGGCGGATCCAATGGCTGGATCGGCGACCTCGGCGCGTATATGCCGCTGCCGGGCAGTTCGAAAACGTTCTTCTGGTTCGCCGGACCGAGCGTGACATTCGCGGATTCGAAGTACATGAATACCTGGTTCGGCGTCAACGACATGCAGGCTGCCGATTCGCAATACCCGGCGTATCACGCGAGCGCCGGTCTGAAATCGGCAGGGTTTGGCGTGAGCGCGATCTGGTTCTTCCAGAAGCACTGGTTTGCCGCGTGCGACTTCGCGCTGGAACAACTGGTCGGCAGCGCGGCGCGCAGTCCGGTCACGCAGCGTTCGTCGAACGGGGTGCTGGATCTGTCGGTCAACTACGAGTTCTGAACCGGCTCAGAGGGATCAGTTCGCCTGAATCCGGTCCGCTATGCGCAGGCGCCAGTTTGGGTCTGCGCACGGCGGGGCGACTGCGTCCCGACCTCATGTGAATCCCACAGCAGACCTAGAAGACCGTGCTGGGCGCTTCGGCGACAACCTGTTTGTGTCCCGCGCGAAGCAGGCCTTCCACCATGCGCGCTTCCGCGCGGGCGATCGTTTCGAGCGATGCAGCGGACAGTTGCGCATCGAAAACCGACAGCGCTGCGCACAGGCGCAGGTACTCGTCGTCGCCGACACTCCAGCCGCTGGCTTGATGCTCGCTGGCGTCGAGCTGGACCATGGCGGCGTGCGCGCTCTCGACGTAATCCAGACCATCAGGTTCGAGGCCAAGCCGGCAGAGTTCCTCCGACACCAGAAAGTGACGGCCGAGGGTCATGAACAGATCCCGCGAACCATGCCCGCGTCGGAACGCGTCGAGCGCGGTGTAGCACTGCAAAAGCATGGCCTGCGTCACGGGTTCGTGCGCGGCGCGACTGAAAGTGAGGGCGCGCAGCAGCGGCGACATGGCGGGCTGGTTGCGTTTGCGGCTTGGCGATTTGTTGGGCATGACGGTTTCAACCTCGTTCTGTAACGCTCGGCCCGCCACCTTGGCGATTTGCATGCGGTGCACCGGCGGGGTAAGAGCAACCTCTGATAGGCGTCGTGTCTGCATCATCGCAAGCAACAATTAAGACAGGCTTAAATCGCAGCGCCGAAAAAGATTGTTACGAAAAGGGACATCGCGCGGCACGTCGACGAAAAAAAAGCCCTGTCCCGCGAGGGACAGGGCTGGACAGGATGGAAGGGTCGTACAAGCGCGTGGAGCTTGCGGACCTGTTCCCACCAGAACAACACTGTTGCACTTCAATACTGCTTGAAACGTGGTCCTTCACCTTCTTTTTGCTGCGAACCCCTGTTGCTTTTATTGCATGTGATGCGAGAAGCGTTGTGATGCTTCAGTAACTGCCACTGCCACTGCCACTGCGCCTGCTACTGCCTGCTACTGCCTGCTACGGACTACTTGAATGGACTGCATTTGCTACGGCCACTACCGGTACTGCACTACAGAACTGCTCTACGGGTACGGTCAAAACAACGCGGGGGAAGACCGCGTATGGGCTTGGTGATTCGTGGTGCCCATGGAAACCAGTGTAGAGAGAAAGAAGCAGAAACGATCCGGCGAAACGAGGGGAATTGGCCGTGCAGTTCAGCGAATTGCCGGTTGAGGTCGAGACGCGCGGGGTTATCGCGTCAACACGGTTTGCGGATGCGGGTTCCGGAGCTTGAAATTGCGGCTCCCTGATCGTTAGTCAATTGATCTGTACACCGTATTAAAGACATCGGGTAAACACTGTATGGCGAGCGCGCGGGGCGACGCTCCACTCATTTCGCGCCTGGCTCATTTGTCTGACGGGCTTATGCGCACTAAAGCGGTGCCGGCAGGATCGAGATGGCGCATGACGCGGCCCCTTCGCCACACAAGCAGGCATTCTTCAAAACTGATGATTTGAGCAAAAGCCCATACGTCGGTCACTTGACCAAAACGGCACAAAACTTGCCTTATGCAGCCACGTGGACTGTCACGCGTCCGCAGGGAGAGGGTCATAAAACGGGAGGACATCATGTTTGAGTCCGCACCTATTACTGCAAGCAAAGTGGTAGACGGGGAAACAGTTCGCGCGGAGTACCTGTGCGATACGGGACGGCTGCGCATTATCGGCGAGCGGGCGGTGCACGCCGAATGGTTTCCACCGCATTCGTGGTTCGCCATCGCGTCGAGTTCAGGGCATAGCCGGTGGGGCACGCGCCCCGACGAAAGAGACCTGCTGCTGCTCATCGACAATTTCATGTACACGGGGCAAAACACCTTTGCCCTGGCGCGGCGCTAACGCCGCCTTGTATTCACGACTAGAATCGAAAGGGATGGCAGCAGAGATATCGGCAACAAGTCGAAGCGCAGGGTGACGCATACCGGTCATCCTCACGCGGGTGATGGACGCAGTGGCCTTGGGCGAGACATGCAGTCTTCGGATGCTCGCTTTTGCCAGGCGGTGGACCGGAATGCCTTAGCGAGAAGTTCTTCGCGGGGAGCCCCCAACCCTGGAAACCGAGAGGCTGGCAGCCATGTTTACCTTTGTGTTTGTTGCTGCAATCGCAGCATTTGTCCCCTACGTCGCCGCACCTACCGTCGCAAACGGGGTAAAGGCCGTTACTGCGCAGCCCTCTGCGGATGCGGGTTTGCAAGACACGCTACCGTCAAGCTACCGAACCCTGGATGCGGCGAACCGGATGCTCGCAGATCAGCGGGAGAATCATGGTCTGGTTTGATATAGAAAGCGAACGGGTGATCGTGAATCCGCGTGCGTGACACAGTACATACGAGGATGCATGCGAGCCCGCATGCAAGACTGCACGCGGGTTCACTTCAACCGCGCTGATTCGCCCTTGACCATTCAGCCGTGACTATCGACCCAGGCCCGAGCCCAATCGAGGCCGGCTAACCGCGCGGCTTCGTCGGTTGCGAAGGTTCCAAGCACGCCCGACCCTTCCACCAGCTTGCTGCCGCGAGTGATGGTGCCGCTGGCTGCGAACCCGTCGCCTTGAACGATGGCGTGGCCCCAGATCGCATAGCCCTGGTAGAGTTCGGGTTCCATGGCGCTACTGTGAATCAGACATTTGCATCATCGCACCACATGGACCGACATGTGGCCGGTGCCGACCTGCAGAACATTGCCTTCCGGCGTCAGGATGCGAGGAATGTCGATAAACCGCGGGCGGGTGGCCTTACGCGTAACGGCGTTACCCTGGGCATGTTTCCCCGCCGAGGCCTTGGCTAATGGGTCCGCGACGCGGCGTGGCGCAACCTTGCCCATGCCGCGCGAGAGCAGCGCAGTCTTGCCCGCCTTGGGGTTGTTGCCTTTACCGGCAGGCTGCCCGATACGCGCTTCAGGTGGATTCCAGACCTCCACATAATGTCCGCCGGCAGTTGCCGTGGATGCCACCGCGAGCATTACCGCTCCCGCGCTCACCAATCGCAGCATGTCGTCTCCATGGATGTAGCCGATATTCACCCAGCGCGCTAAACGCACCCGCATCCCACGCCGCTGCCCACACCAGCCGCTGCGTGGGTCACGCCCAGCAGGCAAGGCTGAAAATACTGTACATGCATACAGGTTTTTATGCAATCCAAGACTTTCCCCAGGAGAAAGTAGCCGACGAAGCGGTTCTAACGGGACGGCGCCAGCCTTGCCTGCATGGGAACACCGCTTGCTGAAATGGATCGTGGCGTCAGGCCGACGTTTTGATTGGCGGCGCTAAACGCAAGGAGTCGTTCCATGGCAAGTAAATCCAGGCAGCAACAGCCCGCACCCCACGCCACGAGCACCGATCCGAAGTCCGAGGATCTCGAACAGTTTCGCCTGCGGCCTGATGGCGAAGCGCTGCGGACCAATCAGGGCGTAAAGATCGCCGATAACCAGAACACCTTGCGCGCCGGTCCGCGCGGCCCGTCGCTGCTGGAAGATTTCATCATGCGTGAAAAGATCACGCATTTCGACCACGAACGCATTCCCGAGCGCATTGTGCACGCGCGCGGTTCGGCCGCCCATGGCGTGTTTCAGGTCTATAAGCCGATGAGCGAATACACCAAGGCCGGCTTCCTGCAGGACCCCGCCGTCCAGACGCCGGTGTATGTGCGATTTTCAACGGTGCAGGGGCCGCGCGGTTCAGCCGACACCGTGCGCGACGTGCGCGGCTTCGCCGTCAAGTTCTACACGCAGGAAGGCAATTACGACCTGGTGGGAAACAACATGCCGGTGTTCTTCATCCAGGACGCCATCAAGTTTCCGGACTTCGTCCACGCGGTCAAGCCGGAGGCACCCAATGAAATGCCGACTGGCGGTTCCGCGCACGACACCTTCTGGGACTTCGTCTCGCTCGTGCCCGAATCCGCGCACATGGTGCTGTGGACCATGTCGGATCGCGCATTGCCGCGCAGCCTGCGCACCATGGAAGGCTTCGGCATCCACACGTTCCGCTTCGTCAATGCGGCCGGCAAGGGGCGCTTCGTCAAGTTTCACTGGCGTCCGGTGCTCGGCGCCTATTCGTTGCTGTGGGACGAAGCCCAGAAACTCGCCGGCAAAGACCCCGACTTCCATCGACGCGACCTGTGGGAAGCCATCGAGCGCGGCGACTTTCCGGAATTCGAGCTGGGTGTGCAGATCGTCGAGGAACAGGATGAACACACCTTCCCCTTCGACCTGCTCGATCCGACCAAGCTGATTCCCGAAGAAACGGTGCCGGTGCAGATCATCGGCAAGATGACGCTCAACCGGAATCCCGACAACTTCTTCGCCGAGACCGAACAGGTGGCGTTTCATCCGGGGCACGTGGTGCCAGGCATCGACTTCAGCAACGACCCGCTGCTGCAAGGACGGCTCTTTTCCTACACCGATACGCAGATCAGCCGCCTGGGCGGGCCGAATTTCCACGAAATTCCGATTAACCGTCCCGTGTGCCCGTTTCAGAACAACCAGCGCGACGCCATGCATCGACAGGCGATCCACGTTGGACAGGCGTCGTACGAACCGAATTCGCTGAACGGCGGCTGGCCGAAAGAGACCGATCCTGCGGACGCTGATGGGGGCTTCGAGAGCTATCACGAGCGCGTCGACGGTACGAAGATCCGCGTGCGGAGCGAGTCGTTCGCCGATCACTTCTCGCAGGCGGCGCTGTTTTATCGGAGCATGTCCGAGGTCGAGAAGGCGCACATCAGCGCGGCTTATCAGTTTGAACTGGGCAAGGTGACGAAACCGGAGATTCGCGAACGCGTCGTCACCCAGATCCTCGCTCACTTCGACGCGGGCCTCGCGGCCGAAGTCGCCGCCGGACTTGGTTTGCCCGCGCCGAAGAAGGGCAATGTGCCGGCTGTGCCGAAACCGGACACCTCACCGGCGCTGAGCCTGCTCAATTGCGGCAAGCCGGGCATCAAGACGCGGAAGATCGCCTTGCTGGCGGCGGCGGGCTCGGACGCCGCGGCGATCGGCAAACTGCAGAAAGCCTTGCGCGACGCAGGCGCCACACCGCTGCTGGTGGCGCCGACGCTCGCGGCAATCGGGTCGCTGCAGCCGGATGCCACGATTGCCGGCATGCCGTCCATCATGTTCGACGCGATCGTGGTCGTCGGTGGCGAGGCCGGGGCGAAGGCGCTCGCGCAATCCGGCGATGCCCGGCATTTCGTGCTCGAAGCGTTCAAGCATCTGAAGGCGATCGCGGCGCTGGGCGCGGGCCGCGACGTGCTGGCTGCGGCGCAGTTGCCAGCCAATGCGGACGGCGTGGCGACAGGCGACGACAAGCAGATCGCCGAGGTGCTGAAGGCGTTCGTCGCGGCGGCGGAGCAGCATCGGGTGTGGTCGCGCGAGGCGCAGGCGGAGTCGGTGCCGGCTTAATTTACCGCCACCGCATCCTTAATGCGCAGGTGCTGATGCCGCCGCAGCCGCAGACGCCGCCTCCGATACGCCAGCGGGCCCAGCCGGAATATCCACCGGCCGGCTCGCGGCTACGTTGACCGCATCCGGATACAGCGCAAGCAGCACCCGCAGCACGCCATTCGTCCAGCCGAAGCCGTCCTGCAACGGATACTCGCCGCCGCCCGCCGAAACTCCCACGCTCGTGGCGTCCACGTCATATTTTTCGACCAGCTTGCCGGTGTGCTGGTAGTACATGACAGTGGTGCGAATCCAGCGCGTGGCAATGGTCTGCGCAAGCGTCGCCTCGCCATAACGTCGCAAGCCGGTGACCGCAATGTATTGCAGCGGCGCCCAGCCGTTCGGCTCGTCCCATTGCTGACCGGTTTTGACCTGGGTGGTCGCGAGGCCGCCCGGCCGCAACAGCCCGCGCTCGATGGTTTGCGCGACCGCATGCGCCTGCTGCTTGTCCGCCACGCCCGCATAGAGCGGAAAGGCCGTCGCAGCGGTAAGACGGTGCGTCAACTGATGCTGCGTGAAATCGTAGTCACTGAATGCCTGCAGGCGTGGATCCCAGAGCATGCGGCGGATGGCCTCGGCGCGCGCGTTGGCGCGCTGCTGCAGATTCTCCGCGCGGGTGGCATCGCCCTTTAGGCGATAGGCGTGCGCCAGCGTCCGTTCCAGCTGGTAGAGCAGGCAATTCAGGTCGACGGGCACGAGCGAGGTCACGTCGACCGATCCCAGCGTCTTGCCATCCGCGAACCAGCGCGAACTGAAATCCCAGCCGGTTTCGCCGCCCGCGCGCAGATTGCGCCACAATTCGGCGGAGTCGCGCTGCGGCGTCTCGTGGGCGGTTTCCACGTCCTCGCGGTAGGACTCGTCCCGCGGCACGGCGCGTTCGTCCCAGTAGCGATTCAGCAAGGTGCCGTCGGGCAGACGCACCAGATGCCGATACGCGTGCCCCGCCGGCAGCAGGGTGCTGCCATCCATCCAGTACGTGTATTCCTGCTGCAGTTCGGGCAGATATTGCAGGTAAGTCTGCTCGCCGTCCTTTTGCGCGACGAGCGCCACCATCTGCGAGAAAAACGGCGGCTGCGAGCGGCTCAGGTAATAGGTGCGATTGCCGTTCGGAATGTGACCGTAGCGGTTGATCAAGGTCGCAAAGTTCTTCAGCTCGTCCACGACCAGGTCATGGCGGCCGCTTTGCTCCAGCCCGAGCATGATGAAGTACGAGTCCCAGTAGTAGATCTCATCGAAACGTCCGCCCGGCACGATGTACGGATCGGGCAGCGGCAGCAGCGACGACCACGGGCTTGCGCTCGCATCCGGATCGCGGCGAAGCACGTCCCACAAGGTATCGATGTGGGCCACCACGTTCTGATTGGGATCGGACACATAGGGCTTCATCAGATGTTGCGGTGTGACGAAATACTGGCGGACGAACGCGGCCAGGCTGAAATTGGCTTGCTGCCGGCTGCTCGTATAGGCCGCGACGATCTGCTGCGGCGACGCGCTGGGCACCATGTCGGCAAATGTCTTGCTGTCGGGAAACAGGTGCGCGAGTTCAACGTCCCGGTAAAGATCGCCATACGATTCGGCCGGCGGCACCGGCGCCACCGGTGACGGCTGGGCATGCGGATTCGTATGGGCAACGGTGGCGATGCCCGGCGGTCGCGTCACTGCGCCGGGCTGTCGCGGCGCCGAGCCGAGCGCCGCGCTGGCGGTCGCAGGCAGCGAAGCGAGCGGGCTTTCCGGCGGCATGGCTTGACTGAACGCGAGATGGCAAGCGAACAGCGCGGCCGCAGCGACACAGAAAGAACGGGGCAGGTGGCGAGGGCGAATGCGATCTGGCATGTGCGACGGGCGTTGGCGAGAGTCAACAACGGAGAAGCGGGCTCGCAAGTGACATACCGCGACGAGCGGCGCCGCTGGACATTGCAGGCGGGCGAAGCCGGAGATGCCCGGGCACGCCGCTTGCTGAGCAGACCTATCCGATCGAATCCGATACGCGCGCAACCACCGCGTGACCTGCTTGCGGCGAGCCGCGCGCATGGTTCGGACGGGCGCAGTGGCTGTATGATACGTGGCCATATCTGTGGTGACGGTATATCAGTCGAAATTGCCGAGCCGAGCAAACTGACCAAGCGAAATACAGAAAAAAATGCCTGCCTTCACTGCTGTCGATCAGGACAAATTCCGTCGCATCATCCGTCGTAACATCGCGCTGCCGCTCGGCATGGGTCTATTGAGCGCTGCAGTGTTCGTCGCGTTGATCGCCTACCTCGTGAATACCATGAGCTGGGCCGAACACTCGGAGCGGGTAATCGGCAATGCCAACGAAATGCTGCGCCTCGCGGTCGACCGCGAGTCGTCGGTGCGCGGCTTCCTGATTACCGGCGACGACAGCTTTCTTGCGCCGTACGAATTAGGACAACCCCGCTTCCAGACCGAGATCACCACGTTGATGGAGCTGGTCTCCGACAATCCGGCGCAAGTCGAACGACTCAAACGGATCCAGGCCGTGCAGACCCTGTGGGACAGTTACGCGCAGCAAATGATCGATCTGCGCCGCAAAAACCAGGCGTATGAGCCGGAAGTCGCGAGCAGCCGCAGCAAAACCGCTTTCGACGAAACGCGCCGCGAGTTCGGCGATTTTCTCGATGTCGAATTGCGTCTGCGGCAAGAGCGCACCACGGCCGCGCGCAATGTCACGGCCGTCATGGTCGCCACCTTCCTGTTTTTTAGCCTCGTGGTAAGCGGTTTTCTCGCCTGGCGGGGGCGGCGCGAATTGCTCGACCTGTCCGCGTCCTATGACGGCGTGCTCAGGCAGCAGGACGAACAGACCCAGACACTGCAGCAGCAGGTGTGGCTGCGCTCCGGCCAGCGGCTGCTCGCCGAAAAAGTGATCGGGCAATCCACGCCGGCGCTGGTGGGCGCAGCCATGCTCGAATTTCTCGCGCACTATCTGGGCGCGGTGGTGGCGGCCCTCTACGTACGTGACAAGGAAACCGGCACGCTGCATCGCGCGGCCTCGTACGGCTTCAGCGTCGAAAGCGAGCAGGCATCACAGAATTTCCAGAGCGCCGAAAGTCTGATTGGCCAGGCCGCGCTGACGCGGCGGACCATTCTGCTGCAGGACGTGCCGGACGATTACGTGAAAGTGATGTCGGGCCTCGGCATGAGTGCTCCGAAGAACCTGATTGTCCTGCCCATTGAAAACGACGGCGTAGTCAATGGCGTGATCGAACTCGGGTTTATCCGCGCATTGGTCGAGCGTGACCAGGAACTGCTGCAACTGATTGCCGGCGGCATGGGCGACCTCCTCGAGGCGGCGTTGTATCGCGAGCGTCTGCAGGACGCGCTAGTCGAGATGCAGCAACTGAACGAGGAGTTGCAGGTTCAGCAGGAAGAACTGCGCGTGTCGAACGAAGGCCTGGAAGAACGCGGCCGCGCGCTGCTGGATTCGCAGGCGCGCCTCGAAAATCAGCAGGCCGAACTCGAACAGACCAATGTGCAACTCGAAGAGTACGCGCAACGTCTCGAACGGCAGAAAGCCGATCTACTGCGCGCGCAGGATGAACTGTCGACCAACGCAGCGCGGCTCGAACAGTCGAGCCGCTACAAATCCGAGTTTCTCGCCAACATGTCGCACGAGTTGCGCACGCCGCTGAACAGTTCGCTGATTCTCGCCAAACTGCTGCAGCAGAATCGCACCGGCAATCTGAGCGAGGAACAGGTGCGCTATGCCGAAACGATTCACGCCTCCAACAGCGATTTGCTGGTGCTCATCAACGACATTCTCGATCTGTCGAAGGTCGAGGCGGGGCAAATCAACATCGAGCTCGAAACCGTGTCGCTCGATGGCGCGCTGCAGTCGCTGCACGAGACCTTTGCGCCGCTCGCCGCGGCAAAGCAGCTGAGGCTGACATTCGACCGGGCGCCGGGCGTGCCCGACACGATCGTCACCGACAGTCAGCGTACGGTGCAGGTATTGCGCAACCTGCTGTCGAATGCCGTGAAATTCACCCAGCGCGGCGAGGTGTCGTTGAACGTGGCGCCCGCCGATGACGGCATGGTGCGCTTCGAGGTACGCGACTCGGGCATCGGCATTGCGCCGGACAAGCTGGAAATGATCTTCGAGGCGTTCCAGCAGGCCGACGGTTCCACCAGCCGGCATTACGGCGGCAGCGGCCTCGGTCTGTCGATTTCGCGCGAATTCGCGCGGCTGCTGGGCGGGCGGATCTCGGTCGCGAGCGAACTGGGCAAGGGCAGTGTGTTTACGCTGTGGCTGCCTGCCGATCCGGGCGCGGCACTCGCCGCAAGCGCGGAACATTCCGCCGCCGAGGCGCCGGGTCCGGCCCGGCATACGCCCGCCACGCTGCCTGCGCCGGTGGCCCATGTCTCGTCTTCGTTCGCGTCGTCGCTCGCGGCGGCGGCTGCCACCACGAGCGCCACCGCGCTCCAGCCGGCGCTAGCCATCGAAGCGGGCACGCGCAATGGCGCCGAGGAGGCTGTCAGCGCGCCAATCGGCGACGACCGCTTTGAGCGCAGGCGCGGCAACCGGACGATTCTCGCCATCGAGGACGACATCCCGTTCGCCGAGATTCTGCGCGAGCTGTCCCACGAACTCGATTTCGACTTCCTGCACGCCACCGACGCCACCAGCGGCGTTGCGCTGGTGCGCGACATGCGGCCGGCGGCCGTGCTGCTCGATGTCGGCTTGCCGGACCGCTCGGGACTGACGGTGCTGGAATGGCTAAAGAACGATCCACTGACGCGCCATATTCCAATTCACATCGTCTCGGCCACCGATCACGCCGACAAGGCGCTGCATCTCGGCGCCATCGGCTATACGCTCAAACCGACTGCACGCTCGACACTGGAAGCGGCGATCCGGCGGCTCGAAGCACGCCTGCAGCAACGTCTGAAACGTGTGCTGGTGATAGAAGACGATACCCCGATGCGCGAAAGCATTGGCGCGCTGCTGCAGAGCGACAACACGGAAATCGTGGCCGTAGCGACGCTTGCGAGCGCGTTCGACAAACTGGCAACCAGTAGCTTCGATTGCGTGGTGACCGACCTTGCGCTTCCGGACGGCACCGGTTACGACCTGCTCGAACGTCTCGCGCTCGACGCCGCCCATCTCGCCCTGCCGGTGATCGTGTATACCGGCCGCATGCTGTCGAGCGACGAAGAGCACCGGCTGCGACGCTATTCGAAATCGATCATCATCAAAGGGGCGAAGTCGCCCGAACGCCTGCTCGACGAAGTCACGCTGTTCCTGCATAGCGTGGAATCGTCGCTCGCGCCCGAGCAGCAACGCATGCTGCGCACCGTGCGGCAACGCGACAACGCCTTCGAAGGCCGCAACATCCTGCTGGCCGAAGACGACGTGCGCAATATTTTCGCGCTGTCGCATGTGATCGAGCCGCTTGGAGCCAAGCTGCAGATTGCGCGTAACGGCCGCGAAGCGCTCGACCTGCTGGAGACGGAGCCCGAGGTCGATCTGGTGCTGATGGACATCATGATGCCGGAGATGGATGGTCTGACGGCGATGGCCGAGATTCGCCGCAATCCGCGCTTTGCTCATCTGCCCATCATCGCGCTCACCGCGAAGGCGATGGCGAACGACCGGGTGCGTTGTCTCGAAGCGGGCGCGGACGATTACATCTCCAAGCCGATCGATGTCGACAAGCTCGTCGCGCTGTGCCGCGTGTGGCTGCGGCAGCGCTAGTCGTAGAGAACGCGTCATGAACACGAACCGGACTGCGCCCCAATCGCGACCGCCGCGCATCAGCGATTTCGATATCGAACTGACGCTGCTGCTGGAGGCCATTTACCTGAAATACCAGCACGATTTTCGCCACTACGCGATGTCGTCATTGCGCCGCCGGCTGGGGCAGGCGCTCGACGAGTTCGGCCTTGCCACGCTGTCGCAGTTGCAGGACAGGATCATGCGCAGCGGCGCCGATTTCGCGCGCCTGTTTCAATACCTGACGGTGCAGGTCAGCGACATGTTCCGCGATCCCGCCTATTTTCTGGCGCTGCGCCAGCAGGTGATGCCGGTTCTGCGAACCTATCCGTCCATCAAGGTCTGGGTGGCGGGGTGCAGCACGGGTGAGGAACTGTGGTCGCTCAAGATCCTGTTCGATGAAGAGGACCTGACCGAACGCACCTTGTTCTACGCAACCGATATCAACCCGGACGCGCTGGCGCGCGCCGAAGCCGGCATTTACGCGCTCGACCGGATTGCCGGCTTCACGCAAAACTATCTGGCGGCGGGCGGTACCCGTTCGCTCTCCGACTACTACCACGCGGCTTACGGCGGGGCGCGTTTTGCGGGCGCCCTGAAAGACCGGGTGGTGTTCGCCGACCACAGTCTGTCCACCGACGAAGTGTTTCTTGAAGCACACCTGGTCTCTTGCCGCAACGTTATGATCTATTTCGACCGGCCGTTACAGGACCGCGCGCTGGGGCTGTTTCAGCGTGCCCTCGTGCGGCGCGGCTTTCTTGGCCTCGGCAGCAAGGAGAGTTTGCGTTTTTCGAAGCAGCACGAAGCGTTCGACGAATTTTGTCCGCGCGAGCGCATTTACCAGAAGCGCTAGCATGAGCGCGATGCCAATGCCGTCAAGTCCACTCAGCCGAAACTGACGCGAGCCACTATGGGTGCCAGCCATTTCGCCGTGAAGCGACCTTCCGCCTCGACGCGTTCGCGCGCGTTCGAGCTGGTGGCGCTCGGCGCGTCGGCAGGGGGGATTGAAGTCCTCAACGGGCTGCTCGCCGCATTACCCGGTGATTTCGCCGCGGCCGTCATGATCGTGGTGCATTTGCCGGCCGATCCATCGAGTTATCTCGTGGAGACTTTTAGCCATCGCAGCCGCTTGCCGGTGCTCGAACCGGATGCCGGCGAACAGATTGTCGCCGGCCGCGTGTATGTCGCGCCGCCCGGCTATCACATGCTGGTGGAAAACGATGGCACGGTGGCGTTGTCCACCGAGGCAGCCGTGCGGTTTTCGCGGCCCTCGATTGACGTGATGTTCGAATCCGCGGCGTGGCGGTATCGCGAACGCGTGCTGGCCGTTCTGCTCTCGGGCGCCAATGAAGATGGCGTGCGCGGGCTCGAAGCCGTGCGCGCCGCGGGCGGCTTCGCCTGGGTGCAGGCGCCTGACACCGCGGTGTCGCCGGAAATGCCGCGCGCCGCAATCGAACGCGGGGCCGTGGACGAAATCCTGTCTCCCTCCAACATGGCCCGTCGTCTCGCGCGGCTGCCGGCCTTTACCGAACACGAATCCTCCTGACCCGATGCCATGACGAATCCTCCTGTCAACATTCTGATCGTCGACGACATCGCGCATAACATCACGGCGCTGCAGGCGTCGTTGACGCGGCCGGACATCAGCCTGCTGGTGGCCGATTCCGGCACGGCCGCGCTGGATCTGCTGCTCAAACACGAGGTCGCGCTCGCGATACTCGACGTCAACATGCCCGGTATGAACGGCTTCGAACTGGCGGCGCTGATGCGTGGCAGTCCGCGCACCTCGCACGTGCCGATCATCTTCCTGACGGCGACTGCGCAGGACGCCTCGCGCACGTTCCGCGGCTACGAAGCCGGCGCGGTGGATTTTCTCTACAAGCCGTTCGATCCGCGCATTCTGCAATCGAAGGTCGATGTCTTCGTGCAACTCGAACAGCAGAAACGCCAGCTAGCCGCACAACTCGTGACCACACGTCAGATGCTGGAGGCCAATGAAATGCTGATGGCGGTACTGAGCCACGATCTGCGCACGCCGCTGGGGGCCGTACTGTCGTCGGCGGAGTATCTGATGCGTCTCGAAGCCAGCGACGTGGTGACCGCCACCGCAACGCGCATGAAGAGCAGTTCGCTGCGGATGGCCCGGATGGTCGACCAGTTGCTGAACCTCGCGCGCCTGCAAGGCGGGCGGCTGCAATTGCAACCGCGCCCGATCGAACTGGCGACGTTGTGCCGATCGGTCATCGACGAGTTTGCCACCCATAAAGGCGCGGCGCAGATCGTGCTGGTGAGCGAGGGCGACTCGGCGGGCCAGTGGGACTCCGATCTGCTGTGGCAGGCCATTTCGAACCTGATCAACAACGCGCTGCATCACGGCGAACCAGGCGGCGATATCGTCGTGCGCGTCAAGGCCGATAAGGGCGAGCGGATCGTGCTGAGCGTGACGAACCGGGGCGTGATCGCCGCGGAGGTCGTGCCGCATCTGTTCCGGGCGTTCGGCGCGAGCGGGGTTGGCGGACGGCCGCGGGAAGGGCTTGGGCTCGGCCTTCATATCGTGCGCGAGATCGTCCATATGCATGGCGGCGAGGTTGGGGTGCAGTCGGATGAAACGCAGGGCACGGTCTTCGTAATCGAACTGCCGCGCACCGCGGTACGCGGGCGGGGCTCGCTGAGCGGGCGGTAGGGCGGAGCGAGCGTGGGCTCGAAATGCTCGAATCACCCCTTTCGGTTGAGACGTTTGAGCATCTTGTTGCACCATTCAGGCATTCAATGACTCACCGAGTCTGACTACACTGACTTCCATGCCATACGACATGGCGAGCAGATGAAACCAGACCTCAAGGAGTCAATCATGTCCCGTCTTACCGCAATCAACCCTGAAGCCGCCACCGGCGCCGCCGCAGAACTCTTCGCCAAGATCAAGAAGGCCGCCGGCAAGGTGCCGAATGCCTACGCCACCATCGGCACGCATAGCCCGGCGGCGCTGGGTTCGATACTCGGCGTCGAAGCGATTCTCGCCAGCAGCAGCCTCGCGAAAGCAGATATCGAAGCCATCAAGCTAGCGGTCAGCGAAGTGGCCGGTTGTGATTACTGTGTCGCCGCGCATACGCTGATGGGGAAGTTTGCCGGCCTGTCGCAGGACGTCATGAAGCAGGTTCGCGCCGGTAGCGCGACCGGCGACGCAAAGCGCGATGCACTGGTGCGCTTTGTCCGCACGCTGGTCCAGACCCACGGCACGGTTCCCGTCGAAGACGTCAATGCGGTACGCGACGCGGGCTACAGCGAACAGCAATTGATCGAGGTGTCGCTGGCCATTGCTTCCATCACGTTCACGAATCTGGTGAACCGCATCAACGACACGACGGTGGATTTCCCGGCGGTGGCGTAAAGCGAAGCTGGCGTATCGCGGCATGGGCCGCAATACGCCAGCATGCGTTGCAATGCCATCCGCGCGCGGGTCGAGGCTCGAGCTTCCCATCCGCCATGCTTTGCATATGCGCAATGATTGGTTCGCTTCGTGCCGGAGCGTCCCTATTCTGATCATCGCCCCGCGATGGTTCGTCCCGCTTGCGGTGGCATTCCCGCTCACGCACTCGCGAAGGACAACCATGGTTTCATCCGAACATTCCACGCCCGATGCGCAACCGGTCGATTCCGGCCGGCGCTCGCTACTGAAAGCCGCAGCCGCCTTTGCCGTGGGCACGGGAGCCGTCATGGCCGGGGGCGCCGGGACGCTGCTGTCGAGCCAGGCCACGTGGGCTCAGGGGAACCCGAAAATACTGCGGATCGGCTTTCAGAAGTACGGTAACTTCGTCGTCCTGAAGGCGCGCGGCACGCTGGAAAAACGGCTCGCGCAGCAAGGCGTGGCCGTGCAGTGGCTGGAGTTTCCCGCTGGACCGCAATTGCTCGAAGGATTGAATGCCGGCGCGGTGGACGTGGGCACAGTCGGCGAAACGCCGCCTATCTTTGCGCAGGCCGGCGGTGTCGATTTCGTCTATATCGCCAATGAGCCGCCCGCGCCCCAAGGCGAAGCGCTCGTCGTGCATCAGGACTCGCAGATCCGCACCGTGGCGGATCTGCGAGGCAAGAAGGTGGCATTGAACCGCGGCTCGAACGTCCACTATCTGCTGGTGAAAGCCTTGCAGCGCGCCGGCCTCGCGTACACGGACATTCAGCCGGTCTATCTCACGCCTGCCGACGCACGCGCCGCCTTCGTGCAGCACAGTGTCGACGCGTGGGTGATCTGGGATCCGTATCTGGCTGCCGTCCAGCGTCAGGCGAACGCCCGTGTTCTCACCGATGGCGAGAACCTCGTGCGCAACACCCAGTACTACGTGTCGGCGCGCAAGTTTGCCGACGCCCAGCCGCAAGTGCTGCATACGCTGCTCGACGAGCTGAACCAGGTGGACCAGTGGGCGAGTACCAATGCGTCCGCCGTGGCCGCGCAACTGTCGCCGCTCGTCGGACTCGACGCGGCCACGCTGGAGTTGGCGTTGGGGCGCACGGGTTACGGCGTGCTGCCGATCACCGACGCCACGCTCGCGTATCAGCAGCAGATTGCCGACACGTTCACCGATCTCAAGTTGATTCCGAAGAAGCTGACCGTTGCGGATGCGCGCTGGAATTCGGTCGGCTGACGCGTTCGCAAGAACGGCAGGCATGCAGCGGGCACGCGGGACGCGTGGGGCGTGGTCGACACGGGGTTGTCACGCTGCCGGCTTGCACCGGACAGTCACATGCCCTTGAACTGATCGGCGTACAAACGGCTGACGCTCAGCCTCGTGGGATGACCACGCAGGCTGAGCGTCAGCTTGCCCGCGTCGTCGCGTGACGCGCTCGCGATCGTCTCGGCCCGCACCACCGTGCCGCGGTGAATTTGCCAGAACTGCTGCGGGTCGAGTTGCAACAGCAGTTCCCGCAACGACGTGCGGATCAGGTGCTCGCGCTCGGCCGTGATCACCCGGACGTATTTGTCCGCTGCCTCGAAGTACAAAACTTCGCTGACCGGAACCATCGTGATCGTGTTGCCGGCGCTCGCCTGGATCATGCGCAATGGTGCGGCCGGTGCGCCCGTGCCCGACTGGTTGGCCGCGCCGGGCATCCCCGCGCCGAACAGCGTGCGCAACTGATCGATCATCGGCGCCAGTCCCGCGTCTCCGTCTTGCGGTTGCGCACGGGCCTGCAACGCGGCTTGCAGCCGCTCGCAGGTTTTTGCCAGCCGCTCCGGTTGCACCGGCTTGAGGACATAGTCGAGCGCGGCGCGTTCGAAGGCACGTAGCGCGTATTCGTCGTAAGCGGTGACGAAGACGAGCAGCGGCGGCGGGCGGCCCGCGTCCGGCCAGTCCTCCGCCAGCGCCTGCGCCGCTTCCAGACCGCTCATCCCAGGCATGCGGATATCGAGGAACATCACGTCCGGCTGCAGCGCGAGACTCTGCTTGAGCGCGGACGCGCCATCCCCGACGCTGGCGATGATCCGCAGTTCGGGCCACAAACGGATCAGTTCGGCTTGCAGGTTGGCGGCGAGCAGCGGCTCGTCTTCTGCGATCAGGGCGGTAGCGTGCATAAGAGATGAGTGACTCATGGATTAGGTTGAGACTTGGCCGACCGGTAAGCGCACCACGGCGAGCGCGCCGCCGCGGCCGTCGCCCGGCGTGCTCAGTTCGAGCGATGCCGCGTCGCCATACAGGGCGGCGAGCCGCTCGCGCACCTGCTGCATGCCGAAGCGGCTGCCCTGCGTCGCCGCCGCGCCGAGACCCACGCCGGTGTCGCGCACGCTCAGCACGAGCGCGTGACCGTCGCGGCGGGCGGCGATCTCGATCTGTCCACCCGCCACGCTCGGCTCGAGCCCATGCTTGATCGAATTTTCGACCAGCGGCTGCAGCAGCAGCGGCGGCACGGACAAGCCGCTCAGCTCGGCAGGCAGGTCGAGTGTGCCGGCGAGGCGCGGTCCCATGCGAACCTGCATCAGTTCGAGGTAATCGCCGATGCGTGCAAATTCCGCAGCCAGTGCATGCGAGTCCGACCGCGAGGCGTCGAGCGTGGCGCGCAGAAAGCCGTTTAGATGATCGAGCATGGCCTGCGCCCGGGGCGGATCCTGGCCGATCAGCACGCGCAGGTTCGCCAGCGTGTTGAACAGCATGTGCGGCTCCAGTTGCGACACCAGCAGCTTGAGCTGGTTTTCCGCGGACGCACGTAGCGCGGCTTGCGCCCGGGCCTCGGTCGCGGCGAGGCGTGAGCGTGCGTAGAAAAAATAGGTGCAGCCGATTGCGAGGGCGAGCGTCGGCGCGAGGGCCGGCAGCAGCAACTGCGCATCGCGCAGGAAGCCGAGCGGCGCACGATGCGTGCCGGTGACCAGGTCGCCGAACGCGTGCCCGCCGAGATAACCGGCGATCGCCGACAGCGCCACCCACGGCGCCATCAAGGGCCAGCCCGGCCAGCGTCGGCTGGGCACGAGGCGCTCTGGCGTGCCGCGGCGCGGGCCAGTGGAAGCGCGCTGGAACGGCCGGGTCGACAGGCCGTAGCGCCCGGTTTCGATCAGGGCCTGAATGCAGAACGTCACGGCGAACGAGTAGATCAGATTGGAGACGAGCGTTTCGTTGGCCAGCGGGCTGAACATGAAGGTGCTGGCCAGCGCGATGAGGATCGTGATCCGCAGTTCACGCCAAAGCCATTTGACAACGATGGGATACGGGGGCATTCGGCAGTCCGGAAGCAGGCGTTCATCGGGCGCAGGGCAAAGAAGAGGGGCGGGCGGCCAGCCAGCTTCGCCTGCAGCGGATTGTAGCCGTTCAGGCAATGAACCCGGCCACGCTGGCACGGCAAGCCGTTGCGCCCGGACGTGGTTCATGCCGCTGAGTTCGCATCACCAGGCCGCATCGTGCCGGGTCGATGCGCGCACCGCCCGCCACACGGCGAGAGCCCGAGCGAGGAACATGCCGCTGAACGCGCCGTACACGAGGCCGGCAAAGCCGGCGAAAGCGGTGTCGACGGCGAAGCCGGGGGTCGTCGCCAAGGCCACGGCGACACCGAACCTGATGGCGAACAGTCCCAGCAGCAAGACCAGCGGCAGCCAGCTTCCGGGCATCAGGACGCTACGTTCCTGCGGCAGCCAGCGAATCTCGCCCCACACGCCCAGCGCCTGCGCCAGCAACAGCGTGACGGCCCCGCCACCGGCCCAGGCAAGCAACGCCAGCGGTTGGGCGGAAAAGGCGGACGCCACGCCATAGAGCGACAGGAGCACCATCAGAAGGGGCAAGGCAGTGCTGCTGCGCAAGGATCTGCGGCGCGGCAGCGTCTGTTTGAAGCCGATCACGGTCAGAGCGGCGAGCAGGCCCCAGACCCAATGCGGTGTTTGCAGGAGAATGGAAGTGAACATGATGGCGGGCTCCGTGTCTATCAACGAGGGGTTCGATGAGGCACATGTTCGGCCCGCTTTCTGCAAGGTTCGAGCGGTTTGCGACAGAATGACAGGATGTGGCGCGAAACGGTCTGGATTCGGCGCGAAAGGTTTTACCGCGGTTGTACCGCGGATCTACCGCGTCGGCTCGCATGTCCTGTGTGCGCCAGGGTTACGTGGCGTCGCCTGAAAGCCAATGTAATCTGCATTGATAGCTGCCGTACAGTGGGAGCGGGGCAAAGGTCCTATGTTAGGAACGGGCTCCGCGTGCCGGACACCTGCCAGGATAAGGGTTGCATCACCATGAGAAAGTGTTTTTCCAACGCGCTCGGACTGCTGACCGCAATGGGCGCGCTACTCCATTCGCTGCCTGCTGCCTCACACGACCTCGACGCACAGCTCGACTGCACCTCTAACCCGCACGCTTTCATTGCTTCGCTGCAAAGCGATCAGTTCATCGAAACGGAACCGATGCATGTGGAAGCGAATTCCGTCAATGCGTTTCGGCCAACCCGCAACAGCCAGCTGACTGCCTTCGGCTTTCGCGTCTATGCCGTGCTCGGCTACGCGCATGACGACGATCTGTTTCACAAGGGCAAAGGCGAGGCGATGACGGGTTCGCTGTACGGCGTAGTGGTGTTCGGGACCAGCGATTCCGTGAAGGTGCATTTGCACGACGCGGGGAGCGACGCCGTCGTGCACGAAGTCTTGCCGCTCATCATGACCGCCGTGCTGTGCAAGGCGAATTGAGGCGCCCGCCAGCCGGCGCCGCTCTGGCGCTGGCTGTGGCTCTATACAAGTAGCGTTGACAAGGTCGTCAGTCGGCGCGCCTGAGTTGCCGTAGACGCCAGATCAGACTGGACGTGTCGAAGCGCTTGCCGCCCAGGTTCTGCACGTCGCCATAGAACTGGTCGACCAATGCCGTGACCGGCAACGCCGCGCCGTTGCGCTTCGCTTCGTCGAGGCAGAAGCCCAGGTCCTTGCGCATCCAGTCCACCGCGAAGCCGTAGTCGAACTTGCCTTCGATCATGGTCTTGCCGCGGTTGTCCATCTGCCAGCTCGCCGCGGCGCCCTTGCCGATCACTTCGAGCACGCGCGGCATGTCGAGTCCGGCGCGTTCGCCGAAGTTGATCGCTTCGGAGAGCCCCTGCACGAGGCCGGCAATACAGATCTGATTGACCATTTTCGCCAGTTGTCCGGCGCCCGCCGGACCGATCAGCGTGACGGCCGCCGCATAGTGGCGCAGCGTGACGGCGGCAGCCTCGAAGTCCTGCGCGGCGCCGCCGCACATGATGGTCAGCTTGCCGTTTTGCGCGCCGGCCTGGCCGCCCGAGACGGGCGCGTCGATGAACCGCAAGCCTTGCTCCTCGGCAAGCGCCGCCAGTTCGCGCGCCACGTTGGCCGAGGCCGTCGTATGGTCGACGAAGGTCGTGCCGTGGTTCATGCCCGCGAATGCACCGTCATCGCCGAGCGTGATGCTGCGCAGATCGTCGTCATTACCCACGCAGGCCAGCACCAGTTCGACGCCGTCCGCTGCTTCACGCGGCGTACGGGCAGCGCGGCCGCCGTACTCGGCCACCCATTGTTCGGCTTTGGAAAAGGTGCGGTTATAGACGGTGACGTCGAGTCCGGCGCGGGCCAGGTGGCCGGCCATGGGATATCCCATGACACCCAGGCCGAGAAATGCAACACGACGTTTTGCGTGGCTGGAAGACGAGGCTGCGGAATCACTCACTGCACGGCTCCTTCAGGTGGGGCAGGTTGGGGTTGGCTGAAAATCCATTATCGCAGCGATAGCAGCGGGATGCAGGCGGGCCGGCACGCGCGTCGGCTGTCGGAAACTATCGGTGCCGGCGATACATTGAATATCAAATAGCGATTTTTCTTTCGTCTGCATCGGTCCTAGGATGCAGGGGTAGGGTGTCGTGCGGGATCCCGTCGCGAGCGGTTATCCACCTATATGAGCGTCTCATACGAAGTTGCGATTCCTCCTTTGCGCGCTTCCCTCTTACGATGACGCAACGGGTCGCAGTCGTCGGGCAGGCAAACGTCATGGCAAGAGCTTTTACGGAGTACACATGGAACACCACGCGCGCACGCAGAACGAAAAACTCGAAGTCAAAACCACCACCTGCTACATGTGTGCCTGCCGCTGCGGCATCCGCGTGCATCTGCGCGACGGCGAAGTGCGCTATATCGACGGCAATCCTGAACATCCGCTCAACCAGGGTGTGATCTGCGCGAAAGGTTCGTCAGGAATCATGAAGCAGTACTCGCCCGCGCGCCTGACCCAGCCATTGATGCGCAAGGCTGGCGCCGAGCGCGGCAGCGCGCAGTTCGAACCGGTCAGCTGGGAAATCGCGTTCGCGACGCTCGAAAAGCGCCTGGCCCATCTGCGTGCCACCGATCCGAAGAAATTCGCCTTGTTTACCGGTCGCGACCAGATGCAGGCGCTGACCGGTCTGTTCGCCAGACAATTCGGCACGCCTAACTACGCGGCGCATGGCGGCTTCTGTTCGGCCAATATGGCGGCCGGGATGATCTATACGATGGGCGGCTCGTTCTGGGAATTCGGCGGCCCGGACCTCGATAGCGCCAAGCTGTTCTTCATGATCGGCACTGCCGAGGACCATCACTCGAATCCGCTGAAGATCGCGTTGTCGAAGTTCAAGCGCGCCGGCGGCCGCTTCATCGCCATCAACCCGATCCGCACCGGCTACGCGGCGATTGCCGACGAATGGGTGCCGATTCGCCCCGGCACAGACGGCGCGCTCTTCATGGCGCTGATTCACGAGTTGCTCAAAACGGATTCCTACGATCACGAGTTCGTCACGCGTTATACCAACGCGGCCGAACTGCTCGACATGAATGAAGCGAGCGACGCGTTTGGTCTGTTCGTGCGCGACCCCGCTTTGCCCGAAGGCAATCCGCTGTTTCCGCAAAACCACTTGTGGTGGGATGGCAAGACCGAGCGCGCAGTGCCGCATCACACGCCGGGCGTCGAACCCGCGCTCGACGGCCGCTACACGCTCGACGACGGGACACCGGTCACGCCGTCGTTCGCCTTGCTACGCGAACAGGTGGCGACGAATACGCCGGAATGGGCCGCCGATATCACCGGCATTCCCGCCGAGACGATCCGCCGCCTTGCGCGCGAGATGGCCGACGCAGCGCGCGATCACAAGATCACTTTGCCGATCCCGTGGACCGACGCGTGGGGACAAACGCACGACACCGTCACCGGCAATCCGATCGCCTTTCACGCGATGCGTGGACTCGCGGCCCATTCAAATGGCTTTCAATCGATCCGCGGACTGGCCGTGCTGATGTCCTTGCTCGGCACGATCGACCGGCCGGGCGGCTTCCGGCACAAGTCGCCGTATCCGCGGGCGGTGCCGCCCTCGGCCAAACCGCCGAATCACCCGGACGCCGTGCAGCCGAATACGCCGCTCGCCAACGGGCCGCTCGGCTGGCCAGCGGCGCCCGAGGACCTGTTCATCGACGATGCCGGCGGACCCGTGCGGATCGACAAGGCGTTTTCATGGGAATACCCGCTCGCCGTGCACGGCCTGATGCATAGCGTGATTACCAACGCATGGCGCGGCGATCCTTACCCGATCGACACGCTGCTGATTTTCATGGCCAACATGGCGTGGAACTCGGCGATGAACACGGTCGAAGTCCGCAAGATGCTGGCCGATAAGCACGAAAACGGCGAGTACAAGATTCCGTTCCTGGTGGTCTGCGACGCCTTCCAGTCGGAGATGACCGCGTTTGCCGATCTGATCCTGCCGGATACCACCTATCTGGAGCGGCACGACGCCATGTCCATGCTCGACCGGCCGATTTCCGAATTCGACGGCCCGGTGGATTCGGTGCGCGTGCCGGTGGTGCCGCCGACCGGCGAATGCAAACCGTTCCAGGAGGTACTGATCGAACTCGGCAGTCGTCTGAAGTTGCCCGCCTTTACCACCAAAGAGGGCACGCGCAAGTTCCGCGACTATCCGGATTTCATCGTCAACTTCCAGACCTCGCCGGATTCGGGCGTGGGCTTTCTGATCGGTTGGCGCGGCAAGGATGGCGACAAGGCGCTGGTCGGCGAGCCGAATCCGCGCCAGTGGGAGCAGTACGCGAGCCACAATTGCGTGTTCCATTACACGCTGCCGGAACCGCTGCAATACATGCGCGGGGTCAACGGTCCATATCTGAAGTGGGCGGTCGAACACGGCTTTCGAAAATTCGACACGCCCATCGTGATCCAGCTTTACTCGGACGTGATGCAGAAATTCCGCCTCGCGGCGCAGGGGAAAAGCGCCGGGCGTCAGCCGCCCGATCATCTGCGCGAGCGCGTGGCGCGCTATTTCGATCCGCTGCCGTTCTGGTACGAGCCGCTGGAACTCGCCGCCACCGATCGCGTCCGCTTCCCGCTCGCGGCCGTCACACAGCGGCCGATGGCCATGTACCACTCGTGGGACTCGCAAAACGCGTGGCTGCGGCAGATTCATGGGGAGAACTATCTATTCATGAATCCGTCGATGGCGCGCGAAAACGGCATTGACGACGGCGGCTGGATTTACGTCGAATCGCCATGGGGCAAGGTGCGCTGCATGGCGCGCTACAGCGAGGCCGTGGAGCCGGGCACCGTATGGACGTGGAACGCCATCGGCAAGGCCGCCGGCGCGTGGAACCTCGGGCCGGATGCCAACGAATCGCAACGCGGCTTTCTGCTCAATCACCTGATCACCGACGAACTGCCTGGCGTGACGCCAGCGGACGCGCGCACGTCCAACTCGGATCCCATCACCGGCCAGGCGGCGTGGTACGACGTGCGGGTGCGCGTCTATCCGGCCGAGGCCGACGCGGATCACACCTTGCCGCAATTCGCACCCATGCAGGCGCTGCCGGGTTCGACCGGGGTCGGGCTGACGGGAATGGCCCAACGTATCGTACAAACCTACTTCGCGGGGCGCGGCGAGTTTGCAGCGCGCCTGCGCGGTGCCGGCAAACAGAAATAACGAGGAGCATCCCATGACCCAGATGGCGCTCGTAATCGATCTGAACGTTTGCGTGGGCTGCCACGCGTGCGTGACGAGCTGCAAGGAGTGGAACACGTCGGGCGAGTCCGGCAGTCTGGCCGATTTCCGGCCTTACGACGCCGATCCGTCGGGCACGTTCTTCAATCGTGTGCAGACCTTCGAAGCCGGCGAGTATCCGCTCACCGACACCATCCACTTTCCGAAGTCGTGTCTGCACTGCGAAGACCCACCGTGCGTGCCGGTCTGTCCGACCGGTGCGAGCTATAAGCGCAAGGAAGACGGGCTCGTGCTGGTGGACTTCGACCGGTGTATCGGCTGCAAGTACTGTTCATGGGCGTGCCCGTATGGCGCGCGCGAAATCGACGAAGAGCGCAAGGAGATGACAAAGTGCACGCTGTGCGTGGACCGCATCCATAACGAGGCACTGCCCGAGCGCGACCGCAAGCCGGCGTGCGTGCTGGCGTGTCCGACTTCGGCGCGCCTGTTTGGCGATATTCACGATCCCGACTCGGTCGTATCGCAGGCGATCCGCGAGCGGGGCGGCTATCAACTGATGCCCGAGTGGGACACCCGGCCCGCCAATCACTATTTGCCGCGTCAGAAGACGACGTCGTGCGGTAGCGAGTCGTGTTCGTGCAAGTCGCCGGATGCGCTTGAGGCGCTGGTTGCGAATGCAACGACTTCCGCGCCGGCTGCCGAGGCGCCGATAGCGGCGCGCGAACCGCACCACGCAGTGCAACGCGGCGCCGTGTCCGGCATGCTCGATCGCGTCTTCAATATCCTGAGTCTGGGGAGGGGCGCATGAAGCCCGCTTTTTCCGTAGTATTCCTGACCACGCTGAGCGGCGCGGGGCAAGGCTTGCTGATCGCGCTGTTCGGCGTTGAACTGCTGGCGCGGCTGGGACTGATTGCAGCCGGTTCAGCGCCGCCGCAGATGTTTTTCGTGTTGGGCGCGGCGCTCGTGGTCTTGCTCGGCTGCCTTGGACTGCTGGCCTCGTTTTTCCACCTCGGCCATCCCGAACGGGCGTGGCGGGCCATTGCGATGTGGCGCACATCGTGGCTGTCGCGCGAATGCCTGGCGCTGCCCGTGTTTCTCGCCGCTGCGTTCGCCTATGGTGTCGCACATTGGTTCAGTTCGCCGTGGTCGCTGGTAATTGGTGCGTTTGGCGCGCTGGCCAGCGTCGTGCTATTCGTCTGTACCTCGATGATCTACGCCTGCCTGCGTTTCCTGCAGGAGTGGGCCACGCCGTTGACGATGGTCAATTTCGTGCTGCTCGGCTGCGCGTCGGGCTTCACATTTGCAGCCGCATGTGCCGCGTGGGACGCGCCGACGCTCGTGGCTGGGCTCGCCGTTTGCGCGGGCGTCCTGACATTGGCAGGGTGCGCCAGTCGCGTGGCATCGCTCGTGCGCAACGCGCGGATACGGCCTAAATCGACGGTGCAGAGCGCCACCGGTATCAAGTCCGCAAAGCTCGAGCAGAAATCGCGCGGCTTTACCGCAGGGGCGTTCAATCTGCGCGAGTTCTTCCACGGTAAAACGCCGCAGACGCTGCAACGAATCAAGTGGACCTTTCTCGTCGGGGCTTTTGCGGTGCCGTTCGTGCTGATTGCGCTGGGTGGCAGTGTGCCGTCAATTGCCTTGTCGTTCTGGTTGCTGTGCGCCGCGTGTGCTGTGCAGTACGCGGGGCTCGTGGCGGAGCGCTGGTTTTTCTTTGCCGAAGCGCGGCATCCGCAGAATCTGTACTACCGGCAGGCTTCGTGACGCGTGGGGCGCTGCAGGGCAGCAGGGTGGAAGGGCGGAAGGGTGGTTTGATACTATCCGGCTTTATCTCCAGACCACCCTGTCATCGTTGCACTCAAGCTCACGCTGGACATGCCCCCACGCCGCTAGAACAATTCCTTCTGCCCCGTCATCAACGCAGAAAAATCGTCGTTCAAAAACGGCAGGATTGCGTCGGCCAGAGGCTGTAACTGGCGCGTCAGATAGTGCTCGTAATCGATCGCCGAGCGGCGTGTTTCCAGCGGCTCGGGACCGGCCACCGTCATCACATAGGTAATCCAGCCGCCGTTCTGATACTGTAAGGGCCGGCCTTGCTGCTGGTTGAACTCGTCGGCCATCCGGGCCGCGCGCGCATGCGGCGGCACATTGCGTCGATAGTCGTCGAGGTTGCGGCGCAGCCGCCGCCGGTACACCAGCAGGTCGTCGAATTCGCCGCTCAAGGTGCGCGCCACGTAGTCGCGCACATAGTCCTGATACGGTTCCTGGCGGAAAATGCGGAGATAGAGCTGGCGCTGGAACTGCTGCGCCAGCGGCGTCCAGTCGGTGCGTACCGTCTCCAAGCCCTTGTAAACCATCTGTTCGCTGCCATCGGCCTTCGTCACCAGACCCGCATAGCGTTTCTTGCTACCTTGCTCGGCGCCGCGAATGGTCGGCATCAGAAAGCGCCGGTAGTGCGTTTCGAACTGCAATTCCAGCGTACTTTCGAGCCCGAACGTCTCCTGCAGATGCTCGCGCCACCATTCATTGACGTATTTGACGAGCGCGTTGCCGACATGCGCGGCCTGTTCCTCGGTACGGGCCCGCTTGAGCCACACGAAGGTCGAATCGGTATCGCCGTAAATGACCTGGTAGCCGCGCGCTTCGATCAGCTCACGCGTGCGGTGCATGATCTCGTGGCCGCGCATCGTAATGGACGACGCGAGGCGCGGATCGAAGAAGCGGCAACCGCTCGATCCGAGCACGCCGTAGAACGAGTTCATGATGATCTTCAGCGCCTGCGAGAGCGGCTTGTTCTGCTGCCGCTTGGCGGCCTCACGCCCTTGCCAGATCTGCCCGACGATGGCGGGCAGGCTGTGCTTGCCGCGCGAAAAACGGCCGCCACGAAACCCGGCGACGGAGGCGCTCTCGTCCGGATTGTTCATCCCTTCGATGAGTCCCACCGGATCGATCAGAAACGTGCGGATGATGGAGGGGTAGAGGCTCTTGTAGTCGAGCACCAGCACCGAGTCGTACAGTCCGGGTTGCGAATCCATCACGAAGCCGCCCGGGCTTGCTTCCTCTGCCATATCGCCGAGGTTCGGCGCCACATAGCCCTGACGGTGCATCAGCGGCATGTAGAGGTGAGTGAAAGCCGCGACCGAGCCGCCGCTGCGATCCGCTGCCAGACCGGTGACGGTGGCTCGCTCCAGCAAAAACGTCAGCAGTTCGGTTTTGGCGAAGATCCGCGTGACCAGTTCGCAATCCTTGAGGTTATAGCGTGCCAGAGCAGGCTTGTCCTCGGCGAAGCGGCGATCGATTTCCGCCATGCGCTGATACGGGTTATCAATGGCTTTGCCTTCGCCCAACAATTCTTGCGCCACGTATTCGAGGCTGAAACTCGGAAAGCTCCAGGTGGCGGAACGCAACGCTTCGATCCCGTCGATAACCAGGCGCCCCGCCGCCGCCGCGAAGAAATGGTTCTGCTTGCCGCCGTGCTCGCGCCATTCCATCACGTCGCCACCGCGGCCCAGACGCAGCGGAACCGCGTAGCGCAGTGAGTGCTCCTGCAGGACCCGCAGATCGAACTGCACCAGATTCCAGCCGATGATCGCATCCGGATCGTGCCGCTCGAGCCACGCGTTGAGCTTTTCCAGCAGCAGCGGCCGAGATTCGCAGTACTCGAGATCGAAGTCGATACCGCTGGCATCCCCGTTTGCGGGCCCGAGCATGTACACCTGACGTTGCCCGCAGCCTTCCAGCGCAATGGAGTACAACTCGCCGTGGGCGGTGGTTTCGATATCGAGCGAGACCAGCTTCAACGCCGGGCGGTAGGCCGTGGCGGGTTTCATCTCGCCGTTGAGCCAGCGGCGCTCGCCGGACGGCTCGCCGATGAACGCGACCGGCGCGGTGATGAAGCGCTCCATCAGGTAGCGCTCATGCGGACGGATATCGGCCTCGTAGACGTTGACGCCGTATTCCTTCAATAGCTTTTCGAGCTTCAGCAACTGGCGGTATTGCCTGCAATACAGGCCGAGCACCGGGCGTTGCTGAAAATCGGTCAGCGCGAGCGGGCGTAGTTCGTACTGGCGTTCGTGGCGCAAAACCGCTTCGGCCCGTTCGCGCTGTTCAGCCGGGATAAAAGCCACCGAAGTCTGGGGCGGCAGGCGCAGGTGTTGCGGACCGCTGTCGGTGGCCAGCCAGAAGTCGACTTCCGTGCCAGCCGGCGTGTCACGCCAATGTCGGGTCAGAAGAAACCCCTGCTGTTGTTCGGCCACACCACAACCCTCTATGAATCCACTACGGACGATCGGTCTATTTTACGGGTCAAGCCAGCCGTGGCGGCGTATTGACGCGCCTCGCGGGCCATCTCCAGAACTTTGCCGTGAGCGCCGCAACGGCAGGCGAAAGTATCGCATCAACCCGCCAAACCCATGCCTGTTGTGCTTCCGGAGCCCAATGCGCGGTACGATAAGGGTTCGCAGTGGGCGCCAGAGCGGCGTCCAGTGTCCTCAAATGGCGTTTCTGGCGCCCGGAATCCGAGCCGTCACACGCCTGACAAGGCGGACGGCGCGGGCACCCGGGCAGGCACTCACCACGCCGTGAGTTTGCGCAGAAGCGCCTGAATGAGGTAGGGTGGCGGGTCTGGCGCCGTTTAAGGGGTGCCGGTTCTATCAATACAGAAAGGGATGTGCAATGAACAAGCAGGAACTGATTGACGCAGTTGCGGCTGCGACGGGCGAAAGCAAGACGGCCACCGGCAAGTCGATCGATGCGATCATCGAGGCGGTGACGAAGGCGGTATCTCAAGGTGAAACCGTTCAATTGATCGGCTTTGGCGCTTTCTCGACCGGCGCTCGCGCTGCGCGCGTGGGCCGTAACCCGTCAACCGGCGCGGAAATCCAGATCGCTGCGGCAAAGACGGTGAAGTTCACCGCCGGCAAGGCATTCAAGGACGCGGTAAACGCTTCCTGATCGCCCTGTCGATCCCGCGCGGCCTCCGCCCTCCGGGGAGGCGCTGCGCGGCGCTGGCCGGCTCGCCGGGTGCCATCTGACTGGCACGGCGAGCCTGTCTCCGGTCTTCCTGCGCAATCCGGCAACTGGACGGGCAGGCAGGCGGTGTTGTCCCGAGGAACTCACCATGTACATCGCGATGAATCGTTTCAAAGTCGCTCTCGGCTCCGAGCGCGCGTTCGAAACGCTTTGGACGAGCCGGGATACGCATCTGAAAGAGGTGCCGGGCTTCGTGGAGTTTCATTTGCTGAGAGGGCCGCAGAAAGAAGACCATGTGCTGTATTCCAGCCACACGGTCTGGGCGGATCATGCGGCATTCGAACGCTGGACGAGCTCGGATGCGTTCCGTGCGGCGCACCGCAATGCCGGCGGCGAAACCCGCTCGCTTTACCTCGGACATCCGGAATTCGAGGGTTTCGAAGTCATCCAGACCGTCCGGTAGACGGTCCAGCCAACGCGCCCATCAATCTCCAGTCAGCTTCACCTGATTCTTGCCGTCATGCTTCACCTTGTACAGCGCGAGATCCGCCGCTTCGATCAGCGAGGTCATCGGCGAGTCGGCGGTGGGGATGACCGAGGCGCCGCCAATGCTGATCGTCACGTGTTGCCCCGTCGACGAGTTCGCATGCGGTACCCGCAAGGCCTCCACTTCGCTGCGAATTTTTTCGGCTAGCGTGCGCACGCCAGCCAGCGGCGTGCCCGGCAGCACCACCGCAAACTCCTCGCCGCCAAACCGCGCGGCCAGATCGCCGGGCCGCCCGAGGCACTTCTCCACGGTCGCGGCAATCCGCTTGAGCACTTCGTCGCCGGCTACGTGGCCGTAGGTGTCGTTGTACAGCTTGAAATTGTCGACATCGATCATCAGCAGTGACATCTCAGCCTTGTCGCGCGTGCCGCGCCGCCATTCGGCGCTCAGATACTCGTCGAGGTAACGGCGGTTCGACAGGCCGGTCAAGCCGTCCGAATGCGTCAGGCGCCGCAGTTCGAGATTGGCCTCCAGCAGTTGCTGTTGCGACTGGCGCAGCGCCCGGTAGGCTTCATCGCGTTGCAGCAGGTTGATGTAGGAACGCGAGTGGTAGCGGATCCGCGCCACCAGTTCGATGCGGTCCGGCAGCTTGACGAGGTAATCGTTCGCGCCTGCCGCGAAGGCCGCGCTCTTGATGACCGGCTCTTCCTTGGTCGACAGCACGATGATGGGCACGTCGCGGATGGACGGCGTCGCGCGATAGGCCTTGACGAGCGTCAGCCCGTCGATGCCTGGCATCACGAGATCCTGCAGGATGACCGTCGGCCGGGTGTGCACGGCTGCCCGCATCGCTTCGTCGGCACGCGCGCAGTAGTGAAAGTCGATGCCGTCTTCCGCGGCGAGCGCCTGGCGCACCGCCTCGGCGACGATCGCCTGGTCGTCGACCAGCAGCACCATCACCGGCTGTTCGGCCGGCACCGGCGTGCGCAGCGCAGCGCGTGCTGCTTCGAGCGTCGCGTCCGCGCCGTCCTGCACAGCCGGCGCGTCGGCTTGCTGGTCAGGCGAGCCGGTTTGATCATTAGTCATTTTCGTACCCGTTTCCGAAACCCGCGTCTCGCGTGTTATGCCTTGCATGTCCAATCTCTTCTTTCATCGTTTGATGTTTGCTACCAGTTCGGCGGCGATGCTGCCAAGCGGCAGGATCCGGCTCGCCGCGTCGAGCGCCGCGGCCGCCTTCGGCATCCCGTAGACGGCACAACTCGCCTGGTCCTGGGCGATGGTCCGGTAGCCCTTGGCGCGCATCGCCTTCAGCCCGATCGCGCCGTCGCGACCCATGCCGGTCAGCAATACGCCAATGGCGTCGCCGCGCCAGTACTCGACCACGCTATGAAAAAACACGTCGACGGAGGGGCGATAGGGCGTGGCGGCCGGCTCGGGCGTGTAGTCGAGCGAACCGCTGCGCGTCATATACAGATGGTCGTTGGTGGCGGCGAGCAACGCTTCGCCCGCTTTGGGGGTGTCGCCGCTCACGGCCACCCGCACCGTCAGTTCGGTCTGGCCGTCGAGCCATTGCGCCATGCCTTCGGCGAAGGCCTTGTCGACGTGTTGCACCATCACGATGGCTGCGCCGAAATCCGCCGGCAGTTGGCCGAGGATGGCGGCGAGGGCGCCCGGACCGCCCGCCGAAGCGCCAATGGCGATCAGCGGCGCCGCGCCGCGCGCCACGATAACACCTGGACGTGGCGCCGGCGCGACCGCGGGCTTTTCCAGCAGACGGCCGATCTGGTCGATCTTGGCGAGCAACGGTTGCGAGGAGTCGCCGAGCCGGTTGTCGGCAAGGGTGGGCGTGTCGACCGCGTCGAGCGCGCCGGCGGCCATTGCCTCGTACACGCGCCATGCGTTCGCGCCCACGCTGCTCGTCACGACGAGGACGGGACAGGGCGCCTGCGCCATGATGCGGCGGGTCGCCTCGACGCCGTCGAACTTCGGCATGATGAGATCCATCAGCACGACACCGGGCGGTTGCGCGACGCAGAAGTCCACGGCCTGGGCACCGTCAGTGGCGACCCACAGCACGCGATGCTCCGCCCGCAGAGCGATCGCGCGGCGCATGGCCTCGACCGCGAGCGGTGAATCGTTGACGATGCCGATGTTCATGTGTGCGCCTCTCCGATCAGATCATGCACCGCGTCGAGCAGCGCTTCGTCGTGAAAGCTACCCTTGGCCAGGTAATAATCGGCGCCCGCATTGAGCCCACGGCGGCGATCTTCGTCGCGATCCTTGTACGACACGATCATCACCGGCACGCTCTTAAGAAGCAAGTCTCGTTTGATCAGCGTGACGAGTTCGAAGCCGTCCATGCGCGGCATGTCGATGTCGGTGACCACGAGGTCGAAATGGCTGCTGCGCAGCGCATTCCAGCCGTCCATGCCGTCCACCGCGACCGTTACCGTGTAGCCGCGCTTTTCCAGCAGCTTGCGTTCGAGTTCGCGCACCGTCAGCGAATCTTCGACCACGAGAACATGTTTGCGGGTGCGCACCGCGGCGCCCTGCGCGCGTTGCACCTTGTCGAGCTGGCCGCCGCGCACCAGCTTGTCCACCGAGCGCAGCAGGTCTTCGACGTCGATGATCAGGACTGCTTCACCGTTTTCCATCAAGGCGCCGGCCGCGATGTCCCTGATCTTGCCAAGCCGGCTGTCGAGCGGCTGCACGACCAGCATGCGCTCGCCGAGGAAGCGGTCCACGGCCACACCATAGGCGCCGCGCTCGTCGCCGATCACCACCACGGCGACGTTGGCGCGCTTCTCGTCCGGCGCTTCGGTGCCGAGCAGTTGATGCGCGGTGACGAGTCCCACAGGCCGGCCGTCGAACGAGAAATGCTGTTGTCCTTCGAGCATGTCGATCTCGCCGCGCGCCAGTTCGAGCGTGCGGCGCACATGCGCGAGCGGGAACGCATAAGCCTCGCCGCCCACCTGCACGAGCAGACTGCGGATCACCGAGAGCGTGAGCGGCAACTGCAGCACAAAGCGCGTGCCCTGGCCGGGTTCCGTGGTGATGCGCACCGTGCCGCGCACCGCCTTGACCATTTCGTGGACCGCATCGAGTCCGACGCCACGGCCGGAGACGTCGGTGACCTGCGCCCGCATCGAAAATCCCGGCAGCAGCAGAAACTCGAGCAGTTCGTGATCCGACAGGCGCGCCGCTGTTTCCGCATCGGCAAGCTGCCGCCGCACGACGGCGGCTCGCACCGCGTCGAGGTCGACCCCGGCGCCGTCGTCGCTGACGCTGATCAGCAGCTTGCCGGCGCTATGGCGGGCCTCCAGCGTGAGGGTGGCTTCGGCCGGCTTGCCGCGGGCGAGACGCTGTTCGGGGTCTTCGACACCGTGATCGAGCGCGTTTCTCAGCAGATGGCCGAGCGGCGCGTCGAGCATATCGAGGATGTCGCGATCGATCTGGGTCGACTCGCCGACAATCGAAAACCGCACGCGCTTGCCGAGCGAGCGACCGAGGTCGCGCACGATGCGCGGATAAGCGTGGGTCGCATCGCCAAACGGACGCATCCGGCACTGCAGCGCTTCGTCGTATAGCTGTTGCGCGAGGTTCGAGCTACGGCGGTCGAAGCGGTCGAGTTCATCGATCCGCGTGGCCAGCAGATGCTGCATGGTGCCGAGCGTTTGCCGGACGGCGTCGAGCGCGGCCAATGCTTGCGGTTCCAAGCGTTCAGCGAGCGTTTCAAAGCAGGTGTCGAGCGCACGCGCTGCATCGCGCTGCGTGCGTTTGACGCGCAGCATCGATTCGGCGAACGGCTTGAGCCAGCGCGATTCGACCAGCGATTCGCCGGACAGGCTCAAGAGCCGGTCGAGGTTGTCGGCGCGCACCCGCAACATCCGTTCGGGGTCGCGGGCGGTACGCAGGTTCAATGGCGCGTCGAGGCTCGGCGCGGGCGTGGGTGCCGGCCGGGACGCTGGCGTGGGTGTCGGCGTGACGGGTTGCTCTGGCGCCGGCGCTGGCTCTGGCGTTTCGGTCAGCGCGGCGGCGTCCGTGTCCAGCGTCGGTTCAGCGAAACTCGGTGGCAGTTTCGCAGCATCGGCGCCCAGGATGGCGAACGCCGCACGCAGCGTCGCCTCGGCATCCGGATCTTCGCTGGGGGTATAAGGCGCGGCATAAGCGGCGGCCCAGGGCGGCGTGTCGGAGACTTCGGCGTGCAGCGTTGGTGCATCGCCGGGTGGGGCGCCGAAGTTGGCGAGGCGCGCGCTGAAGGAATCGATTTCCTCGCGCCTGAGCGCGGTTGCCGTGTCGGCGTCGCCGGCACGCAGCAGCAGGTCGACCCCGCGCAGGAGTTCGTCGATATGCGCGGCGGAAAGTAGCAACCCGCCTGTTTGCGCGGCGACGAAACATTCCTCCATCACATGGGCAATGTCGACACCGTCCTGCAAGCCGACGATCCGCGCCGCGCCCTTCAGCGAGTGGGCCGCGCGCATGCAAGCCTCGAGTTGCGCGGCGTCCGTCGGCGTGTGTTCAAGCGCCAGCAGTCCGTCCGAAAGCACACGTGTCTGCGTCTGGGCTTCTTCGCGGAACAGGTCGAGCAAGGAGCGGCGGCTCAGATCGTCGTCAGTACTCATCGCAGACTCCGGGCGAGCGATTCGAACACGCGATCCGTGTCGAGCAGGCCGACGGTGCGCTCGCGCCACGCGAGCACGCCGCGTGCGTGCGAGGCGCTGGCGTGCGCGAGCGTGGTCGGCACCGGCAGCAGCGAGCTTAAGGAAAAGCGCATCACGCCCTCGACTTCGTCGACCGGGAAAGCCATCGGCTCGCCACGGTGCGCGGCCACCAGCATGCGCGCGTAGCTATTGCTCGCAGCGTATTTGCCGCTCGCCGTCCGGTCCAGATGCAACAGTTCGCCGAGCGAGGCGGCGACTGTCAGTGCACCGCGAATGTTGACGAGACCGAGCACGACGCGATTGCGCCGATGCGGCAGCGAGTGGATCGGGCGAATATCGTCGATCTGCCGCAGCGCTGTGGTCGGCAGTGCGAGCCATTCGTCGGCAATCCGAAATACCAGCGCGGATTGGGTGGCTGCGGAGCTGGCGGTGGCTCCGTTTGAAGCGGGCTCGCCCAGGGTGACCGCAGCGCGTTGGCGAGACAGCGCGTCGGCCATTGCCGTAGCGGATTCAACCTGCTCCGCAGCGCCGCGCGGCCGGTCGAGCAGGCGCGCCGCAGCCTGTTCGAACACCGGACAGTTCAGGCAGCGCGAATGTTCGGCCAGCTTCGGGCAGGACCCGTCGCCGCGCGTGCCGATGCGATTCCAGCAATCGTCGATGCGCGTCACCACGTCCGTACTCTCAATGGCGCCGTGTGCCATGTGCGCCTCGCGGTGAGTTCAAAGGGGTGTCCGTCATGTCTTGGGTGGCCGGCATCCTGGCGGCGGCGCGCTGGGCGCGCCGCATGAGTTGCTGGGCACCGGCGCTGTCGCCGGTCATGTCGAGCAGTGTCGCGAGATGCGTGAGCGCCTCATAGTGCGCGGGATCGAGATAGAGCGTCTTGCGGTAATAGTCGCTCGCGTCGGCGCTGCGGCCGCGTGCGTCGGCAATCAAGCCAAGCAGATAAAAGGCCTCGGCATCCGTACCGTTCAGGATGACGAATTGCTGTGCCTCGTGTTCGGCTTTGTCGAACTGTCCGGCATCGGCGAGACGCCGTGCTTCGACGAGCGACGACGCGGACGCGGACGCGCAGGCTGGCGCAGGAGCGGGCGCGGAAACCGCAGGAACCGGCACGTTCGAAACGGGCGCGCGCACGCGCACCGGCGCAACGGCAGGCGTCGCTGCCGGCCTGGTCGTCCCATAGACGCTGTGCAGTGCGGTACCCGCAGCCGGAGTCACGCGCGCATCCGGTATCTTCCCAAACGACGCAACACTGCGTGGCGCGGCTTCCTCGGGCGGCGTGCGCTGAAATGCGAACGCCAGCGGAATGCGCGCGGAGCTAAGCGCATGACGCATCATCAAGCCCGTTTCAGCGGGCCCGACGAAGATCGTTCCGTCCTCGGCGAGCCGACCATCGAGGATTTGAATCGCGCGATCCTGGGCATCCCGATGAAAATAGATCAGCACGTTGCGGCAGAAGATAACGTCGTAGCGCGCCCCGCCGTTGTGTGACGATTCGAACAGATTGGCCTGCGCAAAGCGTACGGTCTGCTGGACCCGCTCGTTCAGCACCCAGCCGCCCTCTGTCGAACTGAAGTGGCGCTCGCGAAAGGCATACTCGCCGCCGCGAAACGAATTGCGTCCATACACCGCGCGTTGCGCCAGTTCGATAACACGCGCACTGATGTCGATGGCGTCGATGGAAAAGCGTTCCGGGCCGATCCCGGCATCGAGCAGCGCCATCGCCACCGAGTACGGTTCCTCGCCGCTCGAACAGGGCACGCTCAGCACGCGCAGCACGCGAGCCGGATCGCGCGCCAGCTTTTCGTTGGCGAGCCGCGCCAGCGCGACAAACGCCTCGCGGTCGCGAAAGAACCAGGTCTCGGGCACCACCAGCGCTTCGATCAGTGCGAGGCGTTCGTCCGGCGAGTCGTTGAGGTGTTGCCAGTAGGTGTCGACTGCGGCGTCGACCGTTGCGTCGCCGCTGCCGGCCGCCGCCGAGCCAGCGCGCGTCGTCCGCACCCGTTCGAGCACGGCACGCTCGAGTGCGTTGATGCCGAGCGAGTGCGCGTCGATCCCCGTCTCCTGCGAGAGCCAGGCTGCAAAGCAGGGGTCGGTGGCGTTCATGGCGCGCTCCGCATTGTTGTGTCGTGCGTGGGTCAAGAATGGGCCTGCGGTTGCGCGTCAGCCGCTTGCGGAAACAGCAGCGCCTTCACCTCGTCGCTGAGCATCTCCTGAACCTCGACCCATTGCACGAGGCCAATGGCGTCGTTCGCCACCGGCCCCAGCCAGCGTGCATGCGGCGTGGCGATGCCGCTATGGAGAAACTGGGCGCGTTCGATACGCCGCGTCTGGGTCGCCCGCTCCACGATCAGGCCGAGCAGGCGCGGGGCTTCGCCACGCTCATCCTGCGCGCCGGGCTGCGCGGCCTGGCCGCTGTAGTGAACCAGCACGAGGCGGGTCGAGCGAAGCGGGCGGGCGGGGCGTCCCAGCGCGAGTTGCGAGACGTCGATCACGGGCACCGGCTCGCCGTGCCGCTCGAACATGCCGGCAACCCACGCCGGCGCGCCGGGAATCGACTTGGTGGGCGCGAGCGCCAGCACCTCGGCGATGCCGGCCACCTCTAGCGCGTAGCGGTCGCCGTCCAGTTCGAACAGGAGGAAAAGCATCGCGAGGGTCCGTGTTGGGGGTAGAGCTTTAGCAGGAAGCGCGCGTCACGCTTCGATCTTGAAGCGCGACACGCCGGTGCGCAACTGATTGGCGACCAGCGTGAGGTCGTCGATCGCCTGCGACGACTGGCGCAACGACTCCGCCGTCTGCTGCGCCGCCTCGGATAATTGCGAAAGCGCCTGGGTAATCTGCTCGGCGCTGGTGGCTTGCGTCTGCATGCCTTCGTTGACGAGCTGGAAGCGCGGCGAAAGCGTCTGCACTTCGTTGATGATCTGCGAGAGCTGACCGCCCACCTGCTGCACGTCGCGCATGCCGCGGCGCACTTCCTCCGAGAACTTGTCCATGCCCATCACGCCCGCCGACACCGCCGACTGGATTTCCTTGACGGTCTGCTCGATGTCGTACGTCGCCACCGCCGTCTGGTCGGCGAGACGGCGGATTTCAGTCGCGACCACCGCGAAACCGCGGCCATATTCGCCGGCCTTTTCGGCTTCGATCGCCGCGTTCAGCGACAGCAGGTTGGTCTGGTCGGCAACCTTCGTAATGGTGGCGACCACCTGATTGATGTTGACGGCCTTCTCGTTGAGGATCGACAGCTTGGCGTTGACCGAGCCGGCTGCCTCCATCACGCTGCGCATCGTCTCTTCCATGCGGGTGAGGCCGCTTTGACTCGCGCCGGCGAGCGTTGCCGACTGTTCGGCTACGCCCGCGACTTCGTTCATGGTGTGCAGCAGATCGCGCGAGGTGGCGAAAATTTCGCGGGACGTGGCGCCGATTTCGGTGGTGGTGGCGGCCGTCTCGCTCGCGGTGGCCTGCTGTTCCTTGGAGGTGGCGGCAATCTCGGTCACCGAGGTGGTCACCTGCAGCGAAGACTTTTGCGCCTGCGACACGAGACTCGTCAACTCTTCGGCCATGCGGTTGAAACCGCTTTCGAGCGTGCCGAACTCGTCGCTGCGGCGCAGGTTCAGACGCTGCGCCAGATTGCCGGTACGCATGACGTCGAGCACCTCGACGAGGCGCGCCATTGGCACGGTGACCGCCTTGTAGAGCGTGTAGCCGGTCACGAGCGCGACCAGCAGCACGATACCGAGCGCGCTCGCCAGCGTGACTTCGGTGCCCGTTACCGACGAGCGGATCAGGACGGCCGAGTCGTCGGCCTGCTTGTGGTTTTCCGTCACCAGCACGTTCGCGGCATCGATCACGCCGTTCCAGATGGGCGTGAGCTTGGTGAAGGTGGCCTGCGCTGCGGGCTTCGAGGTCCGCGCCTCGTTCGCCGCTTCGTTGAAGAGCGTCAGATACCGTTCGTAGGCGGCCTTGAAAGTATTGAAGCGTTCGCGGTCGTCGTCGCGAAACACGGTGCTTTCATAGTCGGCCGCGACCTTGTCGAAGGCGTGCAGGGTGTCGGGCAGACGATCGAGGTCGGCCGTCATGCTGGCCGCGTCAGGGTCGAGGAAAATGGCCCGTTCGAGCGTCGCATAGCTCTGGTTGGACGCGGCCCGCAGCGCCGTGGCGTAGTAGAGGCCCGGCACCGAGTCGTGGCGCAGGCTGACCGCCTCGTCGTCGATATTGCGCAGCCGTGAGTACGAGATCACGGCCATCACCAGCATCAGCAGGAAGAGCGCGCCGAAGCTCAGGACGATGCGCGCCCCCAGGGTGAGCCGGCTGCTGCTGAACATGCCCGACAGGTTTGCGTTGCTTGTGCGTGGCGTGACAGTAGCCATTTCAATGTCTCTCTGACGAATCGATACATGGGCGTGGCCCAAAGGCATTCATCGGCATGCAAGGACGCTTTCGCCCGATGAATCCAAGGATATGACGCTACACCCGCGGGAAGAAGGCCGGTCGGGGGAATAGCGGGGGTAAATTGTGCCAGATTAGGCTATGAACGCCCATCATGATGTTCGCGGAATGCGTTTCGTGCGCGGGTTTCCCCTTGGCCGGACGCGCTTGAATCATGGGATTCGGGGATACGTGGCGTGGGTGCCTGGCTTTGCGCTGGATCTGGATCGTTGTATAACGTGGAACGGCTGCCAATCGACCCAACGAAAATGACGGGTTCGCCGCTTCCAGGCGCACCCTTTCCATGCCGAAACCACGACACATGACCACCGATCCGCGCGTCGCCAATCCCATCCGCAGTGAAATCGATCTGGATTCGAACGGCAAACAGACGGGATTTCTGCGGCTGCCACACTCGGTACACCGCTCGGCGTATGGCTGGATACCGATTCCGATCGCCACGATCCGCAACGGCGACGGGCCGGTTGTGCTGATCATGGCAGGCAATCACGGTGACGAGTACGAGGGGCAGATAATCGTCTCGCAACTGATCCGCGAGATCGAACCGGAGAGGGTCCGGGGCCAGTTGATCCTGCTGCCGATGGCCAACTTTCCGGCCGCGCAAGCGGGCCTGCGCACCTCACCGCTCGACGGCGGCAACCTGAACCGGGCTTTTCCGGGCAATCCGGCCGGCACGCCAACCGAGGTGATTGCCGATTACATCGAACATACCTTGCTCGCGCGAGCGGACTATCTGATCGATCTGCATTCGGGCGGCAGTTCGCTGCTGTACCAGGGCGCGAACATGCTGGCGATCGAACCGCGCGATGCCGAAGAGGGCGCGCGGCTTCGCGCGCTGCTCGGCGCGTTCGGCTTGCCGAAGGCGTTTCTTCATCCCGAGAATCCGGTGCATGCGGCCAGCGCCGCGCGGCGCCAGGGTGCCATTTCGATCCTGACCGAACTGGGTGGTGGGGGCACGGTGCAGGCCGGACTGCTGAGCGAAGCACGCGCAGGCCTGCTGCATCTGTTGGGTTTTATTGGCCTGCTGCATGGCGCGCTCGTGCCGGAGCGGGTGCCGGCCAGCACGCGGTTCATGCGGGTGTCAGGTGCGCGCCATTATGTGTATGCCTACGATAGCGGGCTGTACGAGCCGCTGGTCGGATTGGGTGAACACGTCGCTGCAGGACAGGCGGCCGCGCGCATTCACTTTCCCGATACACCTTTGCGTGAGCCGGTCACCCTGCATTTCGCCAGTGCGGGGGAGGTAGTCTGTCAACGGGTACCGGCCATGGTTCAACGAGGCGATTGCCTGTTTCACCTTGCAGAAGAAGCCTTTCAATAAGGCAGGCTCGCGTTTCCGCCGCAAGGGCAATAACGCAATCCGGGGCGACCGCTGTTCTTGCAACAGCACACGCCCCGGATTATCCAACCGGCCGCGCGCTGCTCGCGAAACATATCGCACGCAGCGCGCAGTCAAATTGTAGTGTGCCTAGTGACTGGCCTCGTTCCACGCCGGCAATGTCGCGCCGTGATAGACGCTGAGAATTTCCGCGGCCACGTTCGGCTGCTGATAACTTTGCACCAGCGCATGCACCCACGGCGCGTTCGCATCTTTCGCGTTGACGGCGAGGAAGTTGCGATACGGATTGCCCGTCACCTGTTCCTGCGCGATGCGCTCTTGCGGAATCTTGATGCCGGCCTTGACGGCCCAATCGGTGTTGATGACGGCGGCGTCCACATCGCCGATCGCACGGCCCACGATACCCGCATCGAGTTCCTTGATGTGAATGTGCTTCGGATTGTCCGCGATATCGCGAGCCGTCGGCAGCAGACCGACATCGGCGCGCAGCGTGATCAGCTTCTGTGCCTGCAGCAACAGCAGCGAGCGTCCTTCGTTACTCGGATCGTTCGGCACGGCAATGGTGGCGCCATCCGGCAGATCGGCAACCGACTTGACCTTGCGCGAATACAGGCCGATCGGCTGCACGTAGGTAAAGCCCACCGGCACGATCGTATAGCCGCGCGCCTTGATCTGCGCGTCGAGATACGGTTTGTGCTGGAACGAATTCGCGTCCAGGTCGTGCTCCGAGAGCGCCTCGTTCGGTTGCGTGTAGTCGGAGAACGTGGTGATCTTGATGGCGAGGCCCTGCTTGGCAGCGTTCGCGGCGACGATGCGCCACACGTCCTCATCTTCGCCGGACATGATGCCGACGCGCAGGGTTTGCGGGGCCGCCAGCGAGGGTTGCGCGCTGGCAATACCGAGGCCGAACACAACAGTAGCGAGCGCGGTTTTCAGCAGGTTTCTTTTATTCATGAGACGCGGTAGTCATGTGGTTGATGATGGCCGAATCCTAAGTAATCCGGACGGTTGCTGACAAATACTTTTCCGTTCGTTGCTAAATCCCCTGAGGCATATATGGAAAGCGCAAATCTGCGCTATCCACGAGCGCAGCTTTGCTTTGCGCGAAAGATCATTTAAGTGCTTCGCACATGGCGCGTAAGATTTCCGGCTCCATTATTCCCTTGACGTTGGCACCCATTGAGGCCAGCGCGAGCCGTCAACCAAGGACACGCGACGATGAACCACTCCACCTTCCGGGGCCGCCGGACTTTTCTTGCCGCCCTGGGCGCGACGTTGGCGAGCACGGCATTGCCTGCGTGGGCCAAATACCAGGCCGATCAATTCCGTATCGGTTACCAGAAGGCCGCTAGCACGCTCGTGTTGCTGAAAGCGCATGGCGCGCTCGAAAAGCGGCTCGCACCGCTCGGAATCAAGGTGTCGTGGAATGAATTCCCTGCTGGGCCGCAGTTGCTGGAGGGCCTCAATGTCGGCGCAATCGACTTCGGTTATGTCGGCGAGGCGCCGCCCGTGTTTGCACAGGCCGCCGGGGCGGACTTCATCTATACCGCGTATGAAATCCCGACGCCGCATGCCGAAGGCGTGGTCGTGGCGAAGAACTCGCCGGTCAAGACCATTGCCGATCTGAAAGGCAAGAAGGTCGCGTTCAATCGCGGTTCGGACGTGCACTGGTTCATCGTCGCGCTGTTGCGCAAGAACGGTCTCGGCATTGGTGATATCCAGCCCATTTATCTGGCTCCCGCTGACGCGCGTGCGGCGCTCGAGCAGGGCTCGATCGCCGCGTGGGCGATCTGGGACCCGTTCCTGTCCGCAGCGCTGGTGCAAAGCAACGCACGCCTCCTGGCCGATGCGCAAGGCGTCGCCAGTCATCATCAATTCTTTCTCAGCCAGCGCGAATATGCGCAAAAGCGCCAGAACGTGATTGCGATCGCGATGGAGGAACTCGGCAAGGAGGGCCAGTGGGTGAAGCAGAACACGGCTGCCGCGGCGGCCCAGCTCGCGCCGATTCAAGGGCTCGACGCCGGCATCATCCAGACCGGCCTTGAGCACTATGCGCATGTGTATCAGCCGATCGACGCCACCGTGCTCGCGGAACAGCAGCGCATTGCGGATACGTTTTACGACCTGAAGCTGATTCCGCGCAAGATCGTCACGAAGGATGCGACGCTCGCCTGAGCGGCGCGGTCGGGAAATCTGCATTCCTGATAAGCAAGTGCCAATTCGATGGTAGGCGCGGCAAGCCTCTGCTGGTTCAATAGTCGGTTCAACCTGTTCGCCACGAGCGTTACGCAGGCTGTGCGCTGTTTCGTCGAGACTCCGTCACGAAGGAGACAGCGCTGCGGGCGGACAGGTGTCACCTTTGTCGGTACGAATCAACATGTCCACTCTTGAATCTCCGTCTGCCCAGACGCCTTTGCCGAGGCGTCCCGACCCAGCCCGTGTGCGCCGCATCGCCGATGATGCAGAAGCGATCGCAGCGGCTCACGCACTTGCGGAACAGTTCGCGGCAGGCGCCGCCGAACGCGACCGCCAACGCCTGCTGCCCTGGGCCGAACTGGATCTCTGGTCGGAAAGTGGTCTCGGCGCGATCACGGTGCCGCACGAATACGGCGGCGCCGATGTTTCGTATGTCACGCTGGCAGAAGTCTTCGTCATTCTCTGCGCTGCCGATCCGGCTTTGGGGCAGATTCCGCAGAACCATTTCGGCGTCCTGGGCGTCTTGCGCGAGATTGGCACACCTGATCAAAAAGCTCGCCTCTACGGCGAAGTCCTCGCCGGTCAGCGGCTGGGCAATGCCGGTCCGGAGCGGCGCTCCGCGAACGTCAACACCATTCTGCAGGGGACGACGCGGCTCAGCGCGACGCCAGACGGATTGCGCCTCGACGGCCAGCGTTTCTATTCGACTGGCGCGCTATTCGCGCATCGGGTTCCCACGCGCGCAACCGACGACGAAGGCCGCGCGGTACAGGTCTGGGTGCCGCGCGCCGCACCGGGACTGCAGGTTGTCGACGACTGGAGTTCGTTCGGTCAACGTACGACCGCAAGCGGCACGGTGACCTTCGAACAGGTGCCGGTCGACCCGCAGGACGTATTGCCGATCTGGCAACTCGCCGATCGTCCAGGCCTGTTCGGCCCAACCTCGCAACTGATTCAGGCAGCCATCGATCAGGGCATCGCGCAAGCGGCGCTTGCCGACACGCTGGTCTTTGTCCGCGAACGTGCGCGGCCGTGGGTCGATTCCGGTCTCGAGCACGCGACTGACGACCCTTACATCATCGCCGACGTCGGCCGCTTGCAGATCGAACTGCATGCTGCGCATGAGGTGTTGCAGGAGGCCGGACATACGCTCGACAGCCTCGCTGCCGCGCCGTCAATCGACGCGGCAGCGAGCGCACGTGCCTCCGTTGCGGTGGCCGAGGCGAAGATCCTGACCACCCGCATCGCACTGGAAGCCAGCGAAAAGCTGTTCGAACTGGCGGGTTCCGCTGCCACCCGCGCAGCGCATAACCTCGATCGCCATTGGCGCAACGCACGCACGCATACGCTGCACGACCCGGTTCGCTGGAAGTTGCATCTGCTTGGCAACTACCACCTGAATCACGTGCTACCCGCGCGGCATTCGTGGAATTGACCCATGACTTTCGATCTTTCCGTAGCAACCCGCGACAACGCGGCGGCGAACGCGCTGCCTCCTGAACTGCACGCATCGCGCGGGCCCGACCTGATTACCGACGACGCGCACGCGCTGCTGACGGCGCAGCGCCTTGCAGCGACCTTCGCGCCGGAAGCGGCGCTGCGCGATCGCGAACGACGCTTGCCGTGGGCCGAACTCGACGCGTTCGTCGCGAGCGGCCTGTGGGGCATCACCGTGCCGCGCGAATTCGGCGGTGCAGGCGTGCGCAATGGCACGCTCGCCGAAGTGACGACACTGATCGCGGCGGCCGATGGCTCGCTCGGTCAGATTCCGCAAAATCATTTCTACGCGCTGGAAGTGCTGCGCGTCGGCGGGAGTGTCGAACAACAGCGTTTTTTCTACCAACGTGTGCTGGCGGGCGAGCGCTTCGGCAATGCGCTCGCCGAAATCGGCCACAAGGATTTCAAACGCCGTACGCGGCTGACGCGCGATGCAAACGGCTGGCATGTCGAGGGCCGCAAGTTCTATTGCACCGGCGCGCTCTACGCGCACTGGATTCCCACCCTGGTGGTCGCGGACGACGACGGACGCGAGGTCACCTACCTTGTCTTCATTCCGCGCGATACGCCGGGCGTGACGGTCACTGACGACTGGGACGGCTTCGGTCAACGTGTTACCGGAAGCGGCTCGGTGCAGTTCGAACAGGTGCGTGTCGAGCCCGAATGGGTCGTGCCGTTCCAGGTATCGTTCGAACATGCGACCACGATCGGACCGGTCGCGCAGATCATGCACGCGGCGATCGATCTGGGTCAGGCGCGGGGCGCTTTCGACGCTGCCTTGCAGTTCGTGCGCGAGCGTTCGCGTCCGTGGATCGATGCCAGGGTCGAACGCGCAGCGGACGACCCGCTCACCATCGCGCAGTTCGGCGACCTCGCGGTGCGCCTGCGCGCAGCGGAAGCGTTACTGCGTCGCGCGGGACGCTTCGTCGACACGGCGCAGGGACATCCAACGGATCGCTCGGTGGCGGAGGCTTCCGTGGCGGTGGCCGAGGCGCGGGCGCTGACCACCACCGTGTCGCTGGATGCAGGTTCGCGCCTGTTCGAACTCGCCGGCACGGCGGCCACACTCGACGGCCTGGGGCTCGATCGTTTCTGGCGCAACGCGCGCACGCATACGCTGCATGACCCGGTGCGCTGGAAGTATCATGCGGTGGGTAACTTCTATCTCAACGACAAGCTGCCGCCGCGGCACGGAGCCTTGTGATGGCGAAGAAACAGATTTTGCTCAACGCGTTCAACATGAACTGCGTGGGTCATATCAACCATGGCTTGTGGACGCATCCGCGCGATCGCTCCACGGACTATCGCCTGCTGCCGTACTGGACCAATCTCGCGCGCACGCTGGAGCGCGGCTTGTTCGACGGCCTGTTTCTGGCCGACATCGTGGGCGTCTACGACGTTTATCAGCACAACGTGGACGTCACGTTGCGCGAGTCGATCCAGTTGCCGGTCAACGATCCCACGCTGCTGATATCGGCGATGGCCGCCGTCACCGAGCACCTCGGCTTCGGCGTCACCGTCAACCTCACGTACGAACAGCCTTATCTGCTGGCACGCCGCTTCTCGACGCTCGATCATCTGACGCAAGGACGCATTGGCTGGAACATCGTCACCGGCTATCTGGATAGCGCAGCGCGGGCGATGGGACTGAACGAACAACTACCGCATGACGAACGCTACGAACGCGCGGACGAGTATCTCGACATCCTTTACAAGCTCTGGGAAGGCAGCTGGGAAGAGGGCGCGGTGCTGCGCGACAAACTGGGCCGCGTGTATGCGGATCCGGCCAAAGTGCATGCGGTGAAGCATGCAGGGCGCTACTACAACGTCGAGGGCCATCACCTCGCCGAGCCGTCTCCGCAACGCACGCCGGTGCTGTTCCAGGCAGGCAGTTCCGGACGTGGACAGCAATTTGCCGCGCGCCACGCCGAGTGCGTGTTCATCTCGCCGCCGAACCGCGCGGTTGGCCGCGAAACGGTGCGAACGTTGCGCGAACAACTGGTTCAGGCCGGCCGGCGAGCGGACGACGTCAAGGTATTCGTCGGCGCGGCGGTTGTAACCGGCGCGACCGAACACGAGGCACGTGAGAAGTACGCGGATTATCTGCGTTATGCGAGCCGCGAAGCAGGGCTCGCGCATTTCGCTGCCAGCACCGGCATCGACTATGCGCAATACGACCTCGATGCGCCGGTCGACTATGCGCCCACCAACGCCATCGAATCGGCTACGCGTACGGCGAAACAGCACGGCTGGACTCGTCGCAAGCTGCTCGAGATGTTCGAGCTGGGCGGCCGTTATCCGGCCATCGTGGGCACGGCCGCCCAGGTGGCGGATGAACTGCAGGCGTGGGTCGAGGAAACCGGTGTGGACGGCTTCAATCTCAGCCGCACGGTCGCGCCCGAGAGTTACGAGGATTTCATCGACCTGGTCGTGCCGGAACTGCAGAACCGTGGGCTATACAAAACCGCCTATGCTGAGGGCACCTTAAGAAAGAAGTTGTTCGGCGAGGGTGACCGGTTGCCCGCACGGCACACGGCGGCGAGTTTTCGGCGTCAGACGGCGGACATCGTATAGGCGCACGTGCACGCTCTCCGGGGGGATTGAAGAGCGTGCATCCTTTTGCGTGTGCGATCACTCAGGCCGGGCAGGCTGAGTGCCTGTGGGGCCATTACGCAGAGCGCCTGATTGCCTGATCCTGATAGGCGGGATAGTCGGTGTAGCCGACATGCGTGCCGCCCCAGAATGTCGAACGGTCGTATTGGGTCAGGGGCAACCGCTGCTGAAGGCGGTGTGGCAGATCGGGGTTGGACGTGAAGTAGCGGCCGAATGCGACGAGGTCAGCATCTCCCTTGCGCAGGATTTCTTCCGCGCCATCGCCGTTGAAGCCGCCAGCGGCGATGATCGGCCCGTCGAAGACCTTCCGCAGCAGAGCCGACGCCACCGGCTTCTGATGTTCGTCGAGCGTTTCGACGCCTTTGACCCTTGGCTCGATGACGTGCAGATAGGCGATGCCGAGCCGGTTCAATTGCTCCGCCGCATACGTGAAGGTCGCCTCGGGATTCGAGTCGGAGATCGAGCCCCACTGTCCGCTTGGCGACAAGCGCACGCCTACGCGATTTGCTCCCCACACCGATATCAGGGCGGTGACGGCTTCGATCAGAAAACGCGCCCGTTTTTCGATCGTGCCGCCGTATGCATCGGTGCGCCTGTTGGTGCCGTCTTGCAGGAACGTGTCGGCCAGGTAGCCATTGGCAGAGTGCAGTTCAACGCCGTCGAAACCGGCCGCGAGCGCGCGCTCGGCGCTTCTTCGGTAGTACTCGATAACAGTCTGGATCTCGGCAACATCGATCGCGCGGTGCATCGAAACCGGCACCCAGCCGTTGTGCGTCAATGCTTCACCTTCGAACGGTACCTCCGACGGGGCGATCGGCGCGGGTCCGCCAGTCAGGTCGACGTGCGACTGGCGTCCGTCGTGTCCCAGCTGCATGAAAATGTGGCCGCCCTGCGCGTGGACCGCATCTGCAATCTTTTTCCAGCCCGGAATGTGCGAGTCTTCATAGATGCCCGGCGCGCCGAGGTAGCCCCGGCTGTCGTATGACACGTGGGTCGATTCCGTGATGATCAGGCCACCAGCGGATGCGCGCTGGCTGTAATACTCCAGCATCAGGTCGCTGGGGCTATCGTCCGGATTGGCGCGAAGACGCGTGGTGGGTGCATGCACCACGCGGTGATCCAATGTGTAAGGGCCGAGTTGAAGCGGCGAAAAGAGCGGGTTCATCGTGATGCCTGCTGAGTGTCGAGTGAGATTGGCGCGGCGACGGGGCGAAAGCCGGGATACGTACCCCGCTTACGCTGCCACCGTGTCGGCGCTGTACACCGGGTAGTCGGTATAGCCCACGTCGGTGCCGCCGAAGAAGCTCGGGCGGTCATACGGATTCAGCGGCAACTGCAGGCGCAGACGCTCGGGCAGATCCGGATTGGCGATGAAGTCGCGGCCAAACGCGACCAGATCCGCATCGCCCGCCTGCAGGATGGCTTCGGCCGAATGGCCCTTGAAGCCGCCGGCGGCGATGAGCGTTCCTTTGTAGTGCTTGCGGATCAGTTGTGCGGCGACCGGGTTCTGATCCTTGTTCTCGTCATCCACATTGCCCAGCACACGCGGCTCGATCAGATGCAGGTAGGCCAGCTTCAGTTCGGCCAGTTGCTCGGCGACATACGTGAAGAGGCCTTCCGGGTCGCTGTCGGACATGTCGCCCCAGGTGCCGCTCGGGCCAAGGCGCACGGCCACGCGGTCGCTGCCCCACACCGAAATGACGGCCTGGGTGGCTTCCATCAGGAAACGGGCACGGTTTTCGAACGAACCGCCGTAGATGTCGGTGCGCTTGTTGCTGCCGTCCTGAAGGAATTGATCGAACAGGTAGCCATTGGCGGCGTGCAATTCAACGCCGTCGAAGCCGGCTTCCTTGCCGCGAACGGCGGCAGTCCGGAAGCTTTCGACGAGTTCAGTGATTTCGGCAACGGTCAGCGCGCGGCTAGGCGTATTTGGAATCCAGCCCGCTTCGGTATACGCAACGCCGCCGTGCAGCACGGCGGACGGCGCGACCGGCTGGGCGCCGCCGGGTTGCAACTGGCTGTTGGATTGACGGCCGGCATGGTAGAGCTGCAGGAAGATGCGGCCACCCTTGGCGTGCACGGCGCTCGTCACCTGTCTCCAGCCGGCAATCTGACTATCGTCGTAGAGGCCGGGCGCGCCCAGGTAGCCGTTGCCGTTGGGCGCGGCGATGGTGGCTTCGCTGATGAGCAAGCCGTCTTTCGAGGCACGTTGTGCGTAGTACTCGGCCATCAGAGGACCTGGCTTGGCGCCGGCTTCGGCACGCATGCGGGTCAGCGGTGCCAGCACCACGCGGTGGGCGAATTGGTAAGGACCGACTTTGACTGCCGAATGAAGTTTGGACATGAATTCCTCGCGATTGAGTGGCTGCCGACGTTCCATCAGCAGCGGCCTTTCGACCTTGAGGAGCAGTGTATGGGCGGACCGGGATAAGAAAAACAGGCTAAGGTTCCGAATATATCGGACAGAGATGTCCTTAATAGCCTTCTCGCAGTGCTGCGACGGCTAGCGTCAGCGCGTCGCCCCTTCAGAGCGAAATCGGACTGGAATGTCCGGAATGATCGGAATCGCAGCCCATTTATCTTCAGGCAGCCGCGCTCTACGATTCGTGCGTCGCTACGCAGAGCCTCTGCGCAGCTCCGAATGGGAGAGTTCTCGTGAACAACATCGTCAGTCGAGCAACAGGCCCGGCCAAAATCCGGGTGGGCGTCGTCGGGCTGGGCCATTGGTCGGAATATGGGCACCTGCCTTCGCTCAAGCTGCTGCCGGAGTATGAATTGACGGCGGTCTACAGCCGTAACGCCGACAAGGCAGCCTCGCTGGTTGCGCGCCACGGATTCAAATACGCCGCAAGCTCGCTGCAGGAACTGGTATCGCATCCCGAAGTCGATCTCGTGCTCGTCCTGACGCCCGCGTTCCAGCACGAAGAGGGCATCCGCGCGGCCATTCTCGCCGGGAAAGACGTCTACTGCGAATGGCCTCTTACGCCGAGCACGGCTTTGTCCAGAGAACTGCTCGAGTTGGCCGACACGGCTGGCGTGCGCACCCTCGTAGGTCTGCAACGGCGTCTCAATCCGGGCTACCGTTATGTGCGAGATTTGCTTGAACGCGGCGAAATTGGCGAAATACGCTCGGTGCGGCTGCACGTGAGTGTTCAGTATTTCCAGAAGGAACGGCCTGCTTCGCTGTACTACACGATTCCCGAAGAGAATTTCTCCAGCCTGCTGTCGATCTACGGCGGGCACTTCCTGGACGCGCTGTTCACGACGATGGTTGGCTTTCCTCAGAGCCTGTCGGCGCTGACGGTGAATCAGTTCAAGGAAGTCACGCTGATAGAAACCGGTGAAGCACTACCGCACAGCAGTCCAGACCAGGTCGTACTGGCAGGGACATTCGCCAATGGTGCCGTTCTGACGGTGCATCTCGAAGCGGGAAAACGCAATAATTCCGGCGTGCAGCTCGACATTACCGGCAGCAAGGGCGACCTGAAAATTTCGAACCCCACCAGCTTTGGCGACGCATTCAACCGTATCGAGATCGCGCGGGGCGATAGCCAGCCGCTGATAGCGCTGGCCATTCCACCGGAATATGAATGGGTGCCCCCGAGTGAACTCCGAGCGAGTGTCGTCGAACTGGCGGACCTGTACGTAGCCCACGCACGCGATGTGGCGACCGGTTCGACGCTCGCGCCCACTTTCGCGGACGCGCTTCGCATGCATGAACTGATGGATGCGATCGTGGAATCGGATCGCACGGGCCAGCGTGTGCCGCTTTCGTTCAGCACGCCCGGTTGAGGTGCATGGCAGGGGCGGAGAAGAGGGCTGCGGCAGGCGCAGATTTGCATATATGAATTCGTCGTTTTGCCGATACAGCGCGCATGGCTACCATGCAACGCTTCAGCGACTCGCGCGAACGCCGACATCATGTCCACTGTTGCTTTTCCGTCGACCGCCGTCGACACGCCAGCACAGGCGGAAAGTGCCGCCCAGCCAGCCATCATCCGCTCCGCTCAGGATGTCTCGCGCATCGTCAACGCGGGTGCTGCGACGGGCAGCAATGCCCGCATCGTGATTGCGATCGCACTGGGCGGGGTCTTTCTCGACGCCTACGATCTCACGTCGCTCGCGTACGGCATCAAGGACATCGCGCGCCAGTTTTCACTCTCGCCGGTGCAGGTGGGCTTCGTTTCGTCTGCGATCACGTTTGGTGCAATTCTCGGTGCGCTGTTCGGCGGCTACCTGACGGATCGGATCGGACGGTATCGCGTGTTCATGGCCGACATGCTGTTCTTCGTGGTCGCGGCCATCGCGGCGGGTCTGGCGCCGAATGCCTGGGTGCTCGGTGGGGCGCGCTTTCTGATGGGCTTCGGCGTGGGCCTCGATCTGCCCGTGGCAATGGCCTTTCTGGCGGAGTTTTCGCGCGTGGCGGGCAAGGGCAACAAGGCCGCGAGCGTGGCCGCATGGTGTCCCGCGTGGTATGCAGCGACGAGCACCTGTTATCTGCTGATCCTCGGATTGTATGCAGTCCTGCCCGAACATCATCTGGGCTGGCTGTGGCGTCTGACGCTCGCGTTTGGCGCGGTGCCCGCCATCGTGATCATTCTGGTGCGCAGCCGCTATATCAGCGAATCGCCGGTGTGGGCCGCGAATCAGGGTGATCTGGAGGGCGCGGCGCGAATTCTGAAGGGCACTTATGGCGTGGATGCGGTGGTCGAGAAGAGCGCAGCGCCGCTCAAGGCACCGCGTGCCGCATCATGGCGCAACTATGGCGTGCTGTTCAACCGCACCTACCGCAGCCGGACGATTCTCGCCGCCACGATCGGCGCGGCATCCTCATTCGGCTATAACGCGATCATCTTCGGCTTGCCGGTGATCATCACCCGTTTCTTCCATCAGGGGCCGCTGACGACCATCATCGCTGCGCTCACGCTGAATCTGGTGTTTGCCTTTGTCGGCGGATTGATCGGCGTCCGTACCGCGCCGAGCGTCGGTGCATGGAAGATGACCGTGCTGGGGCATTCGCTGCAATTCGCGTCGCTGATCGGGCTCGCATTGATCGGCAAACCGGGGAGTGGTCTGCTGGTCGTGCTGGCGATCCTGCTGCTGGGCGGCTATCTTTTCGGGCAAGGCTTCGGACCCGGATCGCATTCGATGACCTATGCATCGCTCAGTTATCCGACCTCGATTCGTGGGATCGGCGTGGGTTTCAACCAGACACTGGTGCGTTCCGCTTCGACGGTATCGCTGTTTCTGTTTCCGGTTCTGTCGGCCGCGCTGGGAACCAAGGTGTTCTGGTTGATTGCGGTCGCGCCGCTGACTTCCTTGCTGGTATTGCTGGCGATTCGCTGGGAGCCGTCCGGTTACGACATCGACGCAGAGGACTATCTGGATCCGCTTGCCGTGGGTGGAACGCCGGCAAACGCGTAAGCGTTCGAACGAGGTAGGTGTATCGACCCGGAGGCTCTCGCCTTCCCGCCGCCGCTCAGTTTTCGGACGCCGAAGCAGAGGCTTCCTTTTCAGCCGGGTCACGCGGCGTTCGAGCTTCGAGCCAATTGCGCAAGAGCCCGGCCGCCAGCGTGCCGAGGATCAGCGATATATACAGGGCCACGAGATTGTGGCGCCACACCTCGAGCGTTGCGAGGTGACCGGCCAGTTTTGGATCGACAGCCGGCAGGCTGACATGCATGGAGACAACGGCTTGCTTCATCCGCAGGAAACCCGCTGCTGAGAGCAGCGGCATGCCAACCAGCACAGCCAGCAGCGCCGGCTTCGCGCGATGGACGCGCGGATAGTGGCGCAAGCGCAGCCACAAGCCGAGGCAACCGTGCAACCAACCCGGCGCCAGCAGCGCGAGTTGCAAGCCTTGTGTACCGCTCGTAATCAGCAGGACTACGATGCGTTCATAGTTCGGCTCGAAGCCATAGAGCGAACCTGCCAACCGGGTTGCAACTGCGTGGCGGATCAGCAGCAGCGGCAGACTGAGACCGGCCCACAGACGCACCCACTCGGTTGCCGAGAGCGTCCAGTGGCGGCGTCCATAGATCGTGTGCAGTGCCAGCGAAAAATGCAGGGCCGCCGCACCATATAGAAGAATCGTGCCGAGCCAGCTACGCCAGAGCCACAAGGCGAGCATGAGACCGCGACCCGCAAGATCGAGCGACCAGATGCCGAGCGCGTGATTGATCAGATGAAGAAAAAGATAGATCAGCAGGGTCACGCCCGATACGAGCTGTAAGCGCCGCAGAACGACTTGCACGGAGACTCCTTTGTCAGGGATGAGTGCCTCGGCCGATCGCCGGATCGCCGGATCGCCGGAACGCCGGATCGTCCTGACGACGTTGATTCTATCCACACGGATGTGTCGTCTTTCTTGCAGTACCTCCGGCGGGGACGGATTATTCCCGGCGGACCCACCAACCGGATTGCGGGGCACGGAATGACTGCGTCCCGGCGAAGCCCCTGAAACGCATGTTCTAACGCCCGAGTCTGTGACGCAGCAACGGCTGCTGCACGGGCGCCTGCGGCCTGATCGTCTCGAGCAGCCACCTCGCCAGCCGCTCTGCGCCATCGGGCAACTCGGCATCGGTCCGGCGGCACAGGTAGTAGTCGCGCCCATCGTCGAGTTCCTGGTCGAACAGTTTCACCAGTTCTCCTGAAGCCAGTTCCCGCTCCACCAGCGGCTGCCTGAGCAGTGCCGCGCCAAGTCCTGCCTGCGCCGCATTGAGCGTCAACTGTCCGTCCTCGAACAGCGGACCCACGGTCCGCGTCACCTGCCGCGCGCCGCCGCGCTGCAGCCAGTTTGCCCACGTGCTGCGATCTTCATCATGCACGAGCGGCACCGAGGCCAGATCGACGGGCCGCCTGAAGGGACCATAGCGCTTCAGAAACGCCGCGCTGCAAACCGGCACGACCGCACCCGATAGCAGGCGCGTGCTGGTATAGCCCGACCAGTCGCCCGTGCCGAAGCGGATCGACAGGTCCGCGGCGTCGCTCAGGTAGTTGCGGTGATGGGCGTAGCGCACGTTGATATCCACGTCGTCATTCGCGGACAAGAAGGTTTGCAGGCGCGGAATGAACCATCCAATGCCGAACAGCGGAATCAGACTGATGGTGATCTGACGCAGTGAAGTGCGGTCGCGCACGAAACCCGTTGCACTGCGCAGAACCGAAAACGCGGTACTGATCGACCGGTAGTAATCGCGGCCCTCGTCAGTGAGCGCGAGCGCGCGCCCCTGACGCGCCGTCAGCGGTGTTTGTACGAAGGTCTCGAGCAATTGCAACTGATGACTGACCGCCGACGGCGTAATGTCGAGTTCGGCCGCGGCAGCCGTCACGGAGCCATGACGGGCGAAAGCCTCGAAGGCGCGCACTGCACGGAGCGGCGGATCGTCGCTCAATTGTTCTATATTTTTCATGTGTCAAATTATATCGAATAATTGACAGGCCGTCATTCACGATAAAAACGCTTGTTTTCATGGGGTTGCGCGTATGTGCGAGGCGGCGCATATGCTTCGGATAATTCGGTATTAGGCGCGGGCAGCGGTAAAACATTAATATTTTTCATGTTTAAGCATTCGCATCCCCGCATCTCGAACCCCACGCTACCTCGAACATGAAAAAAATCTCAATCTCACTCCTCGCCGCGCTCGCGGTGGTGTCGTCAGCAGGCTTGGTCGGCGCAGCGCATGCGCAGGATGAACAGGTCGTGCTGATCGGGCTGGCTGCGCCGCTCACAGGTCCGTCGGCTCGTATCGGCAAGGACCTGCAAAACGGCGGCCAACTCGCGCTCGACGATGCCAACAAGACCCATCCGACGATCGGCGGCAAGCCGGTGGTCTACCGGCTCGTCGCCGTCGACGACCAGTCCGATCCGCGCACGGCCGTCACGGTCGCGCAACAGCTGGTCGACCAGCACGTGATCGGCGTGGTGGGCGACTGGAACACGGGTTGCAGCGTGCCGGCCTCGCGGGTCTACTACAGCGCAGGCATTGCGCAGATTGCCCCGGCATCGACCGGGCATCAATACACGGAGCAGGGCTACAACACGGCGTTTCGTATCATGGGTCACGACGATGCGAGCGGCGCCTACACGGGCGCCTACGCTGTCAAAACGCTCAAAGCGCAGCATATTGTCGTGATCGATGACCGCACGTCGTTCGGCGCCGGGCTCGCCACGCAGTTCATCAAAGGCGTGCAAAGCAATGGCGGTACCGTCATCGATCACGAGTACGTGGACGACAAGACCACGGACTTTAGCGGCGTGCTCACCACCATCAAGGCCAAACACGCGGATCTGGTGTTCTTCGGGGGTATCGATGCACAGGCAGCGCCGCTCGCGCGCCGCATGCGTCAACTGCAGATCAACGCGACGCTGCTGGGCGCGGGTGGCTTCGTCAGCCAGACGTTCCTGAAGCTGGCCGGGCCGGAAGGTGAAGGCGTGACCGCGCTCGAACCGGGCCGTCCGGTCGACCTGATGCCCGGCGGCAAGGCCTTCGATGCGCAATACCGCGCCCGCTACCACGCGCCGATCGAACTGCACGCGCCGTTCGCCTATGACGCAGCCGCAACCCTGATTGCAGCGGCTGAGCAAACCGGCTCGACTGATCATGCGAAACTGGTCGCGGCGCTGCATACCATCAACCGGCAGGGCGTAACGGGCACGATCGCGTTCGATCAGGAAGGCAACCTGAAGGACCCGGCGTACACGATCTACGAGGTCAAAGACGGCAAGTGGGCGGTCGTCGACGTGCTGGGTGGCAACACATCGCAGACGGCAGCCCGGTAAAGGAGGTTTTGTCATGACAAACGAATCGTCACAACCCCGCGAGGATGCCGATGAACGCATGGGCATCCTGGCCCGGCGGCGCATCGAGGCGGAAATCATCAAACCGATCTACGAGATCCTCAAACGCGATTTCGGCACGGACAAGGCGCAGGCGGTGATCGCCGAAGCCATCCGCGGCGCGGCCATCGAAGCGGGCCAGCACTTTGCGGCCCAGGAGCCCAACGGTACCAGCGTGGCGTCGTTCGTCGCCTTGCAGGTGCTGTGGGAGAAGGACGATGCGCTCGACGTGCAGGTGCAGGCGGCCGACGATCAGCGCTACGATTACGATGTGCACCGCTGCAGTTACGCCGAGATGTATCACGCCATGGGTCTCGGCGAGATCGGTCATCTGTTGAGTTGTGCGCGCGACAGCTATTTCATCGACGGTTACGACCCGCGCATCCAGTTGACGCGGACCGGCACGATCATGCAGGGCGCCACCCATTGCGACTTCCGTTACCGGCTGCGCGAAGGCGCTACTGCGTCCCGCACGGGTGAACCCGGAGCACGCCATGACTGACCGGTTCACGGGTAGGGAAGCGGCGCTGCGCGTCGACGGCGAACGGTTGTGGGCCTCGCTCGAACGCATGGCGCAGATCGGTGCAACCGCAAAAGGCGGCGTGTGCCGCCTCGCCTTGAGCGAAATCGACAAGGATGGGCGGGATCTGTTCGTGCAGTGGACGCAGGAGGCCGGATGCGCGGTGCGTGTGGACCAGATGGGCAATATCTTCGCCCGTCGCGCCGGCAAACGGGCGGATGCGGCGCCGATCCTGACCGGCTCGCATGCCGATTCGCAACCCACGGGTGGACGCTATGACGGCATTTATGGCGTGCTCGGCGCGCTCGAAATCGTACGTGCGCTGAACGACGCACAGATCGAAACCGAGCGGCCGATCGATATCGTGGTGTGGACCAACGAAGAAGGCTCGCGCTTCGCGCCGGCGATGATCGCTTCGGGTGTCTTCGCGGGGGTTTATCCTTTGGAGTACGGATTGTCGCGCACCGCGACGGACGGCACCACCATCGGCGAGGCCTTGCGTCAGATCGGTTACGCTGGAACCGAGCCAGTTGGCGGTTATCCGGTTCACGCGGCATTCGAATTGCACATCGAACAAGGGGCCATTCTCGAGCGCGGCGGTCATACGATTGGCGTCGTCACAGCGGGGCAGGGACAGCGCTGGTATGAAGTGACGCTCACGGGCGTCGACGCGCATGCGGGGACCACGCCCATGGAGTTGCGGCACGATGCGCTGGTTGGCGCAGCCCGCATGATCGAATTCATCGACTCGTTAGGACGCCGTCATTCGCCTCATGGACGGGCCACCGTCGGGATGATCAACGCGCGGCCGAATTCGCGCAACACGGTGCCGGGCGAATGTTTCTTCACGATTGAATGCCGGCATCCTGAGGCGTCCGTGCTCGATTCGATGGACGCCAGTTTGCGTGAGGCGCTTGCCGATATCGCCACGCGCACCGGCCTCGAAGCGCGCATCGAACAGATCTTCGACTATGCGCCGGTGGCCTTCGATCCGGCCTGCGTCAATGCGGTGCGCGAGGCGGCCCAACTGCTCGATTTGCCGCATGCCGATATCGTCTCCGGGGCCGGACACGATGCCTGCTACGTGGCGCGCGTCGCACCTACCGGGATGGTGTTCATTCCCTGCGTGGACGGCTTGAGTCATAACGAGGGCGAGGCCATTACGCCGCAGTGGGCTGAAGCCGGCGCCAATGTGTTGCTGCACGCAGTGCTGGCGAGTGCGGGCGCAGCTGGTTATCGTTAATCCTCCTGAATACCGGCCGGAGTCCGCCCCCGGCCGTTTAGCGGGCGCGCCCACCGTGAGTCCGTAACCGTGCGCGGTGCGGACGTGCGGGTCGCCTGACTCATGCCGCCTGCGTCTGTCGATGCTGCGCAAGCTGGTTTTTCAGCTGCACGATGCTCGGTGTGACGATCGGCACGAAGGCCGCTTCACGCGTACGGCGCGCGCAGCCGCTTTGACCCCGCAGATAGCCGCGTCCGCCGGTCGTCTGTACTTCCAGGCGAACCGCCGCATCCGCGAGCGCGGCCAGGGCGATGCGCACTTCGAACAGCGCGGCGGGCGTGGCGAGAAAGGTGCCACGCTGAACGCCGTCGAACAGGCGTTGCGACAGCACGGCCAGTGCGTTCAGCAGATCCGCGGCGTCCTCTTCGACGGCGGCGCGCGATGCCGCGCTGGCCCCGTCCACAGCGGCGAGAGAGCGGCGTGCAAGACCGATTGACATGCCGCATTGCAGCCCCAGAAAGGCAGGGCGCACGCGCAGCAGAAAACCGCGCGCGTCGTCGGTGATTTGCCAGCTCGCGTCGAGCACCGCGGCGTCGAGGCGGAGCGCTGCGGTATTGCTCGATCGCAGCGCGATCAGGTCGAGGTCGTCGCTGCGCGTGAGGCCGGGTGCGTCGTACGGTAACGCGAAGATCGAAGGCGGTGCGCCGTCGCTATGATCGAAGGCGGCCGCCGCAAGAAAGCCTTCGCGGCGCAGGTTGGTGATCCACGGCAGGCTGCCGTTCAGCGTCCATTGTCCGATGTCGCCGCTATTGTCCAGCGGCGTTGCGTTCATCTGCAACGGCTCCAGACTCGAGAGATACTTCATGGCGTTCGAAAGACCGGTCGCGCCAGCCAGTTCGCCACTCAGGAGCGGGGGCAACCAGCGCGTACGAAGCCCTTCGTTCGGACTATGCAGCAGATACTCGATGAAAGTCCGCTGTCCCCAGAACACAAAGGCAGCCGCGAGCGAATGCGCCGCGACGTTGGCGATGGCCTCGATCGCGTCGACGGTCGTCCCGCCGAGTCCGCCCAGATCGATGGGCACACCCAGCCGCAATAGCTGGGCGCGGCCAAGCTGCGGCAGGATCTGCGCGGCGAGGTCCTGGCGGGTGTCGATTGGTTCGGCGTGCTCATCGAGCCATGCCGCGAATTCGGGCGCGCGGCTCGCTAGCGACTGCGGGTTCATGCAGCTTGCCCCTGCGGCGGCGTCCAGCGATAGGCGGCGAGTTGCGGGTTCAGCTCGTTTTGCGCGAGGTTGTTGGCGAAGTTGCACAGCGTGGCGAGGCTCACGCCGAGCACTACTTCCAGTGCATTCGCATCGCTAAAGCCGGCGGCGCGGAAGGCTGCCAGCGCTTCGTCGGCGACGGCGCCACGCGCAGCGATGACTTCGCGCGTAAACACGGCCACTGCTTCGAGGCGCGCGTCCGACACCGGTTGCTGGCCACGAATCGACTCGACGATCTGCGGCTCCAGTTGCGCCTTCTTCAGTGCGACCGCCGTGTGGCCTGCCACGCAGAACGCGCATCCATGGATGGCGGCGGCCGTGATCTGGATCGTTTCGCGCTCGGCCAGCGTGAGGCCGCTGCGCCCGTTGATTTCGGCTACGGTCAGATAGGCTTCGAGCGCGGTAGGCGCGTTGGCGAGCGACGCGACCAGATTCGGCAGAAAGCCGTTGTTGGCCTGGGAACGCTCCAGGTAGGGACGGCTCGCCTCAGGGGCGCTCTCGGGGGTATGCAAACGAAGACGGCTCATGATGGTTCCTCACGGTTGATGGCTCAATTGTGAGTCCGGCAACCGCGTCCGAACAATGCGCGCCTGTCTGCGAATCCTGCGAGTTTGTCCAGCGTCACGCTCCACGCGCCCCCATCCTCTGCAAGCGGTCGCTCAATGCAGCGCGGCGGACGACGTGTGACCGGCCGCTGGCGCACGCTGTTCCGCGGGCTTCACGGCGCTGCGGCGGTAGGCGCCAGGCTGCACGCCGGTGACGCGCTTGAATGCCTGTGCAAACGCCGACTCCGATTGATATCCCACCCGTTCGGCGGCATCCGGCATGCTTGATCCGCCGCGCAACATGGCCGCCGCCATTTTCATGCGTACCAGCGTGACGAACTGGGCGGGCGGCTGACCGGAAATATCGACGAACTGCTTGCAAAAGCGCGCCCGCGACATATGGACGAAGCTCGCCATGGTGTCGGTGGTCCAGCGGTCCGCGGGGGCTTCGATAATCGCCGCGACCAGCGGGGCGAATTCCGCGCGACGCATCAACGACCAGAAGCAGGGCGCGATCTCATCCTGACCTGTTACGGCACGCAGTACGTAGACAATCAGAAGATCCGTAAGACGGGCAATCAGCGGCGAGGGCGTTTGCACGTCGCGCAGCGCTTCCGCGCGAATCAGGTCGAAAATCGCCCGGGCGCCGTCGAGCGACGGATTGTCGCGCCGCGCGACGATATAGTCGGGCAGGAGGCTGAGCAGCATGTCGTCGAGCCCGGAGTTGAACTCGAAGAAACCACAGGCGATACCGACGCTGCCGTCGGCGGGCGCGCGCACATCGTCGGGCGATGTCAGTGGCGACATGGCGCCAATGCGTTCGCTCTCGTGACCGCTCGCCGGCGGCCGCGGATCCGGTGACAGGCAATGCGGCATGTCGTGCAGCAGGAATACCGCATCACCGGGCGCGAGGCGCACGCTGTGGGCGGCGCGCTGCGCGTTGGTGGGCAGATGCAACCAGGATTCGCCATGCAGCGCAAGGTGAAAACTGGCGCGATGGCGTCCCGCCGTCGAGGCCTGCCACGCGCCGCAATATTGGCCGACGTGAAAGATCGTGCTTTTCAGCTGGAGACCGGATAGCAACCAGTCGGCAATCGTTTCGGTTTGGGGTGACATGGGACTCGGCATGGATTCATCATGCTGTGATGCTTTGCAGACCCACTACCTTAGGGTTTCGCCCGACCATTGCAACGAATTTTTTGTTGGAAGCTTATGCATGGGTTGCGTGAGGAGTATTGCGGCATGCTGGCCCGCCATCCGCGATGGGTGCACGCTTTTTGCTACACCCTAATGATTCCGGGGGCCGCCGCGCCTAAATCAGGGCGTCAGGTGACCGGAAAGCCCCATCCGATCACGAGGGAGTCGCGATGCGACCATTCAATCACACCGTACGCGTTGCAATTTTTTCCGTGGCGATTTCACTGCTCTCGGCGTGTGGCGGCGGCCACGGAGGCAACAGCTCGGGCAGCGGCACCACGACCACGCCCGCAGGCGGCGTCAATCTGCAAGTGGTGTCGTTCGGTGACAGCCTGTCGGACGTCGGGACGTATGCGCCCATCGCAGGCGCGGTGGGTGGCGGCCGTTTCACGACCAACCCGGGCCAGGTGTGGACGCAGGATGTCGCGCAATACTACGGCGATACGCTGAGCGCCGCCTACACGATCGATCCCACGCATGAACTCAAGGCGCAGAGCGGTCTCGGTTACGCAGAGGGCGGCGCGACCGTCGCGACGCCGGCGAGCCAGAACGACTTTCTGACGGCCGTGATCGGCGACGTCGAAATGCCGGTCAATCAGCAGCTTTCCAGCTATCTGAGCGCTCACCAGAGCTTTAACTCGAATCAACTGGTGCTCGTGTGGGCCGGCGCCAACGATGTGCTGCGGGCCGGCTCGCCGCCTGCGGCAACTGCCACCGTGCAAACCGCCGCCACCACACTCGCACAACTGGTGGGGCAGATCGTCCAGAACGGCGCGACGCATGTCGTGGTGGTCAATCTTCCGAACATCGGACTGTCGCCCAAAGGCCTTGCTGCGTCCGACGGCGGAGCAAACTATACCCAGCTATCGGAACTCTTCAACAGTACGCTGACCTCTGCCTTGCAGACCAATGGCCTGCAAAGCAAGGTGATCCAGGTCGACGCCTATACGTGGCTGAACGGGATCATCGCGAACTTTCAGGCCAACGGCTTTTCCGTCTCGAACACAGGCCAGGCGTGCGACCCCAACAAGACGCCGGACGACACCTCGCTGCTCTGCTCGCCGGCCACCTACGTCAGCGCCAACGCGGACCAGACCTACATGTTCGCCGACGACCTGCATCCGACTACGCATCTGCATTCGCTTTTCGCCCAGCATGTTGAGCAGCAGATCGCCGCCAGCGGCCTTGGCCACTGAGTCGCGAAGCGCGGGCCGCAGCCGTGTTTATTCGAGTGCTGAAGCGGGGCCGAAGAACTCGTAGTGACTTTGCGATTCCGGCACGCCGATCGCCTTCAGATGCTTCTTCACGGCCTTCATGAAGCCAATGGGGCCGAGGAAGTAGACATCCACGTCGCGCGATTCGGGCAACCATGCCGCGAGCCGTGCCTCGTCGAGGTAGCCGATTCCCTGTACTTCGGCATCCTCTGCGCGCTTTTGCTCGTAGACGTAGAAGCGCTTGAGTTGCGGGTGACGGGCCGCGAGCTCGTCGAGCGTGCGGCGAAACGCATGCACGCCACCGTGCCGCGCGGAGTGGATGAAGTGCACGGGCCGCCTGGTTTCAAGGGTGGCCTGCAGCATGGCAAGCGTGGGGGTGATGCCGACACCGCCGCTAATCAGCACGAGTGGCTTGTCGCTTTGCTGGAGCTGGAAATCGCCGCTCGGTGCGAAGAGTTCGAGCGCGTCGCCTTCATTGACGTTGGCGTGCAAATGGTTCGACACCTTGCCGTTTGGCTCGCGTTTGACGCTGATGCGATATTCGCGGCCGTTCGAAGCCGCCGACAACGAATAGTTGCGGCGCACTTCTTCGCCATTGATCACCAGCCGCATGCCGATGTATTGACCCGCGTGGAATGCCAGCAACTCGCCGCCATCGTCCGGGCGCAAGTAGAACGACGTGATCTCATCGCTCTCCGGCACTTTGCGTGCAACCCGGAACAGACGGGTCCCGCGCCAGCCTCCAGGCGCTGCTTCGCGCTTGGCATAGATGCCTTCTTCGAGTCCGATCAGCAGGTCGGCGAGCTGTTGGTACGCTGCGGCCCACGCTTCGATGACGGCATCCGTGGCGATCTCCGCGCCGAGCACTTCACGAATCGAACGCAGCAGGCAGCCGCCAACAATCGGATAATGCTCGGGCTGGATGTTCAACGCCACGTGCTTGTTGATGATCTGGCCAACGAGGCCGCCGAGTTGTTCGAGCTGGTCGATGTGCCGTGCGTACATCAGCACGCCGTTTGCCAGGGCGCGTTGTTGCGCGCCGCTAGCCTGGTTCGCCTGGTTGAACAGCGGCCGGACTTCGGGGTGTTCATCCATCAGCAGCTTGTAGAAATGAGTGATGAGCGCCTCGCCGCCGCTTTCGAGAAGAGGAACGGTGGCTTTGACGATGGCACGATGTTCGGCGGAAAGCATGGTGAAGATTCCTTTGTGGGTGGAAGGTAAGCCAAGTCAGCTTATGCCTTTCTATACTCACGTTCCGTGCCCGATGTAAAATCGCTATAAATCAATGATTTAGAATTTTCAATGGTCCATTCGACTCTAGTCAGATTGACTGCAAACGAGGTCGGAATGACTGCGCGGGCCGTGCTCGACGCGCTCACGCCGCTCGTGCAGGACCTCTCGCACGACCTCCCGGACGACGAACGCTACCGGCGTTTGTTGAGCAGTCTGCGGGCGCTTTTTCCTGCCGATGCCGCGGCATTGCTGCGACTGGACGGCGACACGCTGGCGCCGCTCGCCATTGACGGCTTGAGCAGCGATACGCTTGGACGCCGCTTTCGCGTGAGCGAGCATCCGCGTTTCGAGCAACTGCTGTCGCGACCTGAACCGACCCGCTTTGCCGCGGACTCCGACTTGCCCGATCCTTATGACGGCCTCGTGCAGGGCGTGGATGGGAAGCTGGAGGTTCACGATTGCCTCGGCTGTCCGCTGTTTGTCCGCGGCCGGCCGTGGGGTCTGCTCACCCTCGACGCCCTCGACCCGGCGCGTTTCGACACCGTGGATATGGCTTCGCTGCAGGCCTTCCTTAGCCTCGCCGCCGCGACCGTCAGCGTGGTGGAGCGAATCGATTCACTGGCGCGCACGAGCGAGGCGGAACGCAGCCGCGCCGAAGCCTACCGGCAGGCGAGCAGTCAAGGCAGCCGTGAAATGATCGGGAGCAGCGAGGCGCACAAGCATCTGGTCGAGGAGATCGAAGTCGTCGCCAGTAGCGACCTCACCGTGCTGGTGACGGGCGAAACGGGCGTCGGCAAGGAACTGGTGGCCGGTGCGATTCATGCGCTGTCGTCGCGCTCCGGCAAGCCGCTGATCAGCCTGAACTGCGCTGCACTGCCGGACACGCTGGTTGAGAGCGAACTGTTCGGGCATGTGCGCGGCGCGTTCTCGGGCGCGTCGGCGGACAGGCGCGGCAAGTTCGAACTGGCGGACGGCGGCACGCTGTTTCTCGATGAAGTCGGCGAATTGCCGCTCGCTGTGCAGGCGAAGCTGCTGCGGGTACTGCAGAACGGCCAGTTGCAGCGTATTGGTTCGGACCACGAACATCAGGTGGATGTGCGGCTGATCGCGGCCACCAATCGCGATCTGGCTGAAGAAGTGCGGTCGGGGCGTTTTCGCGCGGACCTCTATCATCGGCTCAGCGTCTACCCGCTGTGCGTGCCGCCGCTGCGCGAGCGGGGGCGCGACGTGTTGCTGCTCGCCGGCTTCTTCATCGAGGAAAACCGCTCACGGCTCGGCCTGCTCAGCATCCGTCTGTCCGCCGACGCCCAAGCCGCGCTTCTGCGTTATACGTGGCCTGGCAACGTGCGCGAACTCGAACATCTGATTGGCCGCAGTGCGCTGAAGGCGCTGGCAACCAATCGCGAACGGCGGCGGATTCTCACCTTGACGGCCGCGGACCTGGCGCTGTCGGCGAGGATTAGCGAGGAGGATGACGCAGCGCCTGATCATGCCGCGCCGCCGAGCGCCGAGCGCGATTTTCGCAGTGCCGTGACCGCCTTCGAGCGCAACATGGTGCTGGACGCGCTGGCGCGTCAGAACCAGAACTGGGCCGCTGTCGCACGTGAACTCGGCCTGGATCGCGCCAACCTCAACCGTCTTGCGAAGCGGCTCGGTCTTAAGTGAGCGGCGACACGGGCAACGGCGCATGTAGGCCGCATGTAGGCCGCATGCATCGTCCCGCGCTGGCTGCACTGAGCGCGTCTTGTCGTAATTCAACAGACGTCTGGCGGCACTTTCCTGCGTTGCGATGTGATGATGATCCGCGAACCGGGCATTGCCTTGCATTCTCACATCTGGCGGCTCCATGCGGACATCGACATTCGGCGGTTCACGTATCGCCCTGCGGCGCGCGCTCAAGCAGCCGCTGCTGAATGCCGTCGCGCGCTTGCCGGATGGCGTGCAGCGCGCCATGTTCACGCCGCGCATACGCCGCATCTGCATTCGTGTGCCGTTGCTGCGCGCCGTGTATTCGGGCTGTATGCGCCGACATCCAATCGACCTGCAGTACGGCACCGAAACCAGCGGCTTTGTCGATGCGCTGGCATTGCAGCGCGATCCTGAACTCGCCGCTCAACTGAGCCCTTATATGGGCTCCCAACCCACCATCATTCGTCGCGCGCTGGATACGCTGGGCGATATCGCCGGATATACCTTCATCGATATCGGTTGCGGCAAGGGCCGGCCGCTGATCGTCGCATCCGAGTATCCGTTCGCGCTCGCGCTGGGCTATGACATCAGTGAAGACCTGGTCAAGATCGCGAATGCGAACGGGGCGGTGATGGCACGTCGCTTTCCGCACCGTCCGCCGATTCGCGCGGTGGCCGCCAATGTCGCCGATCTGGCGGTGCCATCCGGCAAGGTGGTCGTGTTCATGTTCAATCCGTTTGGCCCCGATCTGATGGCGGCGCTTCTCTGCAAGCTGGAAGAGGGCCTCGCGAGTGGCGCAATCGAGCACCTTTTCGTCGTCTACGACAACCCGGTTTGCGGCGAGGTGTTCGACCGCTCACGCTTTCTGAAGCGCTGGTTCGCGCAAATGCTGGCCTACGATCACCATGAACTGGGCTTTGGCCCAGAGGTCCAGGAAGGGGTCGTCATCTGGCAAAGCCTGAGCGGCGCGCGGCCCGATGCGTTTGCGGACCGCAATCGTCCCATTGCGACAAAAGACAGCCTGAGCGCCACCATCGGATAGCGTATTCGCACCGGTGTCACGTCGGCATGCCGGTGATGATGGCGTCCGCCGCCATCAGCGGCCAAACAGGATCGACGTGAGATGGTGCAGTGCGCTGCCCGCGTAACCGGTGAGGACAGACAGCAGCGAGCCATCGGCCGCACCGGAAATCTCCCTGTGGAGGACGGCCAGAACGGCCCCGACCAGCAATACGCTGACAACCTGTTTCACTGACACGCGCGGCCGATCCGACGATGCAGGGGCATCTTCCGTGGCTTCATCGAGCGTGCGATGCGGGTGATATCCGAATCCCTTCATGATGGTCGTGAGGTCGATTTGAACATCACGAGTGTCCGCAATCAGGCCGCCGGTTCGAACCAATTTTTTCACCTATCCATAGCAGGAGAGCGTCTTTGCGCCATTCCACTTGACCAACAGCCGGAAAGTTGGGCGTTCGGACGGCATCAGCCTTTATCAACGATTGAATCTTTGCTTACCGCGAAAGATTGCTTCGGTGAAGCGCGCCGCGCACGTCACTGGAATAAAGCGGCGTGTGCCAGCGTTTACCTCCTCAGGCAACCACGTCCACTGGCGACAAGCGTCCACCGCCGCTGTGGCGTGTATTTGCGCGCGTACTCCCATGTGCTGGGCGACGCCGAAGACACGACGGCGACAACGTCGGGGTATTCCTGCGGCCATTCGACATCATGAACAACCTGTTTCGTGCCGGGACGAGGCGCCTGCGTCCCGGCTTCGCTGTGCCGGCGCTGCTGTTGACGTTGACCTTCAATCTGCTTTCAATGGTTACTCGGGCCCAATCGGTCAGCCCGGTTTTACTCCCTGTACTCGCTGCAGCCGCGCCATTCAACCATGCGGCCGCACCGGCTTCGGCCGGCACGGAAGTCGAGCCGTTCCGGCGTCTCACGGCTGAGGAGCAGGCAGCGTCGTTGCGGATGCGGATAGAAAACCACTCGCTGCTGTTGCTGAGCGACGCCCAGATCCTGGCCCTGATGGACGCCATGAAGCCAGAGGCCTTCGTGGCGTACGCGAGATCCGACATGATTCTCGACAGCGACTATGAATACAGCATGTTCCGGCAGGAGCGCGTATTCGGCAGATGGTCCGATCGCCCGGATCACATGCTGATCCGGTACCAGGACAATCCGCGCAAGGTCTACGCAAAATGGCTACCGGACGGCACCCATGCCGGCCAGGAAATTTTGTACGACGAAACAACCGACCCCAACAGCATCTACGGTCACGCGGGCGGGTTGCTGCGTCTCGTATCAGGCAGGATCGCGGTGGATGGCTCGCTCGCGCACAGCCAGTCGCGCCATAGCGTGCGCGATCTGGGTCTGCAGTTCATCGCCCGCACAGTGGATCACGACGCTCGTAGCTTTGGTGAGGAGGGCCTCAGTGCGCGGCCCACTCACATTGAACTGATGAATGTGCGCGGTACGCGGATGCTGGCCTGGACCTGGATGGCTCCCTCCGGGCCACCCGCGCACTATGCGCAGCGCGTGCGACTGCTGTTCGACCTGCAACACCTTTGGCCCAGCGGCGAAATCGCCTGGGACGAGCGCGGCAGGCTACTGGAAATGATCCGCTTCGAGGGCGTGGTGCCGCGTCACTGGAACGCCGCTACGTTCGATCCGCACAACCCGGAGTACGGCTTTCACTAGCGCCGCAGAGTGGGATATGGCCCGCCTTTTTCGCGTCGCTCGTCCCTAAGGAGAACACACCAGCCCACGAGCCAATCTATCGGATAACGACCGAAACGCGCATCACATCGCTATTTAGAATAAACCCACCAAAACCTACTATGTGGAATGTACTGTTTAGTGAATTGGGGTCAACGCGATGGATATTCCTCTTACCGACGAAGCATGGCAGCGTGTCAGTCACTTACTGCACCGGGATTCGAAGCAACGGTTTGGCCGCCCATCTCGCGATCCGCGTGACGTATTGAATGCGATTCTTTGGGTCGTCACCCGTCACGAGAAGTGGCACCGGTTGCCGGGTAACTTTCCGCCGTCACAGACGTGCTACATCAAATGGCTGCAGTGGCGGCGCGCGGGTCTCATGTCCACGATACTCGACGAGCTGGGACTGGCGGAGGCCTGAACGGGGTGGGTCCGGCTGCGGCAACGTGTGCAATTCGTAGGTATCCTTAAGGATTGAACCGGCATGAGACGGGAACGCGGTGCCGGATTCGCCGTCGCGTTTTCGAATGAGCTTCTGATTCATGATCGTGTCAGGTGAAGTGCGGTCAATTTTCGATCGCTGCCGGTGATCGCCGGCGTCCCGACGCAGGTGCCGACCTTGGCACCTGCGTAAGCTGACTACCCAGGCTATTTTCCCCGGGAACTAGTCCACGCAACTTGTTCGCACACGGAAACAATCGCGGATCGCTCCGTCCAGCAAAGGCGCAATGCCCTGCACACGGGCTTTCCAGCGGACCGCATAAGAGAATGTAGTTCCGGTTCAGTCTATGCTGTACATGACGCGTCAAGGACAACATGTCGAATGCAGACAGCATGCCGAGGCGGAGATAAGTGCGCGCTGTCTCCGTTCAACACGGATTGATCGGAGCAGCATGGACACGTTCCGCAACATGAGGATGTTCGTCGAAGTGGCCGAGGCGGGCAGTTTTACGGCGGCTGCCACTCAGCTTGGCACCACTACGGGCTATGTGTCGCGTTCGGTTTCCGACCTCGAATCGCACCTGTGCACCCGCTTGCTCAACCGCACGACGCGGCGTATCGCGTTGACGGAGGCCGGCGAGCGGTATCTGCAACGGTGCTATGCGATTACCGCGTCGGTGGCGCAGGCTGAGGCCGAGGCGTCGAGCGCGCAGGCGCAGCCGGTGGGAACGCTGCGCGTCCACGCGGTATCGAGCCTGGGACAAAACTATGTGGTCCCCGCAGTTGCCGCCTACCAGGAGCGGTATCCCGCCGTGACCGTCGATCTTACGCTTTCGCAGAACCTTCCCGATCTGCTGGAGGAGGGCTACGACGTGGCCTTGCGGATCGCGCCGGGGGCCTTGCCCGACTCGGCCTATGTGTCACGGCGCCTCGGCACGTTCTACAGCATCCTGTGTGCGTCGCCTAAATATCTCGCGATTCACGGTGTGCCGCAGTCGATCGAGGATCTATCGAATCACACCTGTCTGCAGGTCGACATGCCGGATTTCCCGGTGGATCGCTGGCATCTGCAAGACGTGCAGGGCAACTACGAATTCTCGCTGCCTGACGGCCGTTTCAAGGTCAACGTTCCCGATGCCATGGCGGTTGCCGCGCTGGAAGGAATGGGCATTGGCGCATTGCCGACCTTCACGGTTCGATCCCTGTTGCGTTCGGGTACGCTGAAACGTGTGCTGCCGGACTATCAGTTAGAAACGCTGAATGTTTTCGCGGTGTACGCATCGCATCAGCACCTCGATGCAAAGATCAAGGCATGGGTCGAGTTATTGCGCGAGTGTACCGATGGGGCGCTAAGCACCGAGTAGGGCTGCTAAGCCAGGATGGACGGGGGCTATCTGCGCGGTAGATAGCCCTATGCAATTCATTCGCTTGATCTTCCTTTCGAACGGTGCGAACTTGCGGTGTTCGCCGCAAATCAGCCCGCCGTTTCGGCTCATTGCCTATTTACCGTGAGACTTTCGTCACATGAGTACACCCGCCACGACTCAACGCATTGGACGATTCGCTTTCGACGCGCGCGCGCAGCATCTCACGCCGCAGTCGCGAACCGTGTTCAAGCGCAACATTCTCGACAGCCTGGGTTGCGCGATCGGCGCGCTGCCCGGCAAACCGTTCAAGGCACTACGCGAGCAGTTCGACGAGTATGGCCGCTCGGGAGCGTGCACGCTGATTGGCGGTGGCAGCACCTCGCCGGACCAGGCCGCGCTTTACAACTCAGGACTGGTGCGCTATGTCGATCTGCTCGACAGCTACATGTCGCCGGGCGGTCTTTGTCACCCGAGCGACAACTTCGGCACGATCCTCGCAGCGGCCGAGCATGCGTCGGCAAGCGGCGAGGACTTCATGCTCGCACTCGCGGTGGCCTACGAGATCGGTTGCCGCATTACCGCGATCGTTCCAGTGATGGCGAAGGGATTCAATCACGCCATCCAGCTGGCGATCTCGTCGGCAGCGGCGTCGGGCAAACTGTTCGGGCTCGACGCCGAACAGATCGCTCATGCGGTGGCAATTGCCACCGTCGACAATATCTCCTTGACGTGCGTTCATTCCGAGCCCGTGTCGCAATGGAAGGGCTTCTCGCCGGCGATCACCGGTATGCGGGCCATCTACTCGGCGTCGCTCGCGAAGCGTGGCTTCACGGGTCCATTGCGTCTGTTCGAAGGGCCCAACGGTCTGGTGCGCATGTTCGACCAGCCGCTCGACGTCGACTGGGACGACCAGCGGCTAGAGGTCATTCATCAGACGGTGATGAAGAAGTACTGTTCACTGATTCACGGTCAGCCGGTGCTCGAGGCGACCCTCGATCTGAAGCGGCGCAACGGAGTGAAGAGCGATGAGGTTGAGGAGGTGGTGTGCGACATCTTCCAGACTGGCTTCGACATTGCGGGAGGCGGCGGTTTCGGTCCCAAGGACGCGCCTCAGACCAAGGAGCAGGCCGACTACAACCTCAAGTATCTGATTGCCGCGGCGTTGCTCGACGACGAGGTGGGTCCGGCGCAGCTCGAACCGGAACGCGTCCAGGCAGCGGACGCGCAGGCGCTGCTCAGCAGGGTCACGGTGCGGCCGGATGCCGGATTCAGCGCGCAGTATCCGCAGGCCTTGAACACCCGCGTGACGATCCGCTGCAAGGACGGACGCGTGCTCACGAAGGAACACGTCGGCTTCGAAGGCGGACTCGACAATCCGTTCACATGGGAGCGGACGGTCGAAAAATTCCATTGGCTGAGCGAACCCTACGCAGATGAAGCATTGCGCGGACAGATCGTCGATCTGGTCTCCACGCTGGATGAACGCCCGGTTGCGGAGTTGATGCAACTGCTGGGGAAAGTCGGTCCAGAAGCACGATACCCGGCCACGCACCCGGGGATTCAATAACCACGAAGGTCCAACCGGTCGGCCAGGCTTCGCGCCGCGCCGACCGGTTTCAAATCAACGATAGATCGATCTGCAATGGCGAACACCAGCGACCAGTTGCGCGAGGCAACTCTCGGCATTGAGAAACACACCTACTCGGAACGCAACGCGCCGTACTGGCGACGCAACCTCATCGTCTGCGTGTTCGGGTCATTTACCACGCTGGTCAGTTTGAGCATGCTGCTACCGTTCCTGCCGCTTTACGTGCAGCAACTCGGCGTGAGTTCGACCTCGGCAATCGTGCAATGGTCGGGCGTGGCTTTCGGTGTCACGTTTCTGGGCACAGCTCTGACCGCTCCGATCTGGGGACAACTGGCGGATCGCTACGGTCGAAAGCCGATGCTGATTCGGGCCGCCATCGGTATGGCCGTGGTGATGTCCACGATTGGTCTCGCGCACAACGTCTATGAGCTTGTCGCATTGCGATTCGCGGCGGGCTTGATCGGCGGCTACGCGTCGGCGTCGATCGTGATGATCGGCACGCAGGCCCCTCCCGAACGCGCCGGCTGGGCGTTGGGCGTGTTATCCACCGGTGTGCTCGCCGGGAATCTGATAGGCCCGTTGATTGGCGGTGTGTTGCCGAACCTGATCGGCATTCGGGGCGCGTTCTTTGCGGCTGGCGGGATGATCGCTGTTGCCGCACTCCTGACCATTACGCTGGTTCGGGAAGACTTCACGTATCGGCCGCACAGCCGCTCGAAACAGACCGCCGGCGCCGCAGCGCATGCGAAGCTGAACTACGCAGTCCTTGGAGCATTGCTGGTCACGGCGATGATGGTATTGCTGTCCAATATGTCGATCGAGCCGATCATCACCGTGTATATCGCCCAGTTGGGTGTGGCTCACAACCGGCTCGCAACGGTTGCTGGCATCGTCATGGCGTGCTCGGCATTCGGCAGCATGGTCATGGCAGCGAAGCTGGGCGCCTTGGCCGACCGCATAGGCGGCTGGAACGTCATCATTTGTTGTCTGGCGGCAACCGGGCTGGTGATGATTCCGCAAGCCTTCGTCACCGAATGGTGGCAACTGGCCGTGCTACGCGGACTGATGGGCATGACGCTGGCGGGTTTGTTACCGTCGATCGCCAAACTCGTACGGCAGGCGGTTCGTGAGCAGGAGTCCGGAAAAATGCTGGGCTATCTGCAATCCGCGCAATACGCGGGACAGGTCACGGGCCCGCTCATTGGCGGTGCCGTTGGCGTGCATTTCGGCATGCGCTATGTATTTTTCGTCACGGGTGCGTTGTTGCTGGCCTGCGCTGTCTTCGATCAGTGGGTCAAGGGCCGCGGGCCGTCGAAGCCGGCAGCATAGCGATAGCCGCCAGCGCATTTTTAGCGCTTGTCGCGGGTGTTGATATTTTTTTCCAGCGCGCGGCGATACCGTTGCCCGATAGGCGACAGTCGGAACGATATGTGACGGGCGTAAAATGTACGCGGCATGACGGAGATGGCACTATCCTTACACAACATCAAATAGTGTCGTCTTTGCCTGCATCGGCTACGACGAGTGCTCGTTCGTAGCAGCGGGCCGATATATTCCAGGGTGTCCAAAGTGTCGCGTTCACTAGCCAGCCCACTGCACAGGGACGGTGGCTTCATTGTCGATCCCGGAAAACTGGTTTTCTCGTTGAGCACCTTCATCGCGGCGGCGGGGGTGCTGCTCATCTCGTTCGCGGCAAGTCTTCCCCGCCCGTGGTGGGCACTCCTCACGGTCTATGTCACCGCGCAACCCATGGCGGGCGCGTTTCGCCCGAAGGTTCTTTACCGGCTCGGCGGAATCGCGGCGGGCGCGATCGTGACGATTGCGCTGGTTCCGAATCTCCAGAACTCGCCGGTTCTGCTGGTCTTCTGTCTCGCGTTGTGGACTGGCTTCTGCATCTACCTGGCTGTGCTCGACCGGACACCACGCGCGTTCCTGTTTCAGATGGCCGCTTTCAGCGCTGCGGTCATCAGCTTTCCTTACCTCTACGATCCGTCTGACATTTTCACCACCACGATATCCCGCGTCGAGGAAATGACGCTGGCCATTCTATGCGTGACCGCCGTGCACATGGTGGTGCAACCCAGAAACGTCCGGCCGGCGATTCGTGAGCGTGCCCGAGCCTTTCTGGCTGACGCGTCGCGCTGGACCACGCAAGCGCTGGGTAGCCGGCACACCGCACTCGAGTACGAGCAGCGCCGCAAGCTCGCCGCCGACGTCACCGAACTCGGCATCATTGCGGGCAATTTGCACTTCGATCGGCGCTACGCGAGGACGACCCAGGCGACGGTCACCGAACTTCAGCACCGGCTCGCGGCGCTGATTTCCATCGCTTCAGCGGCCGCCAACCGGCTCGACCAGTTGCGCGCGCTCGACGCCGTCGACAGCGAGACGGCGCTTCTGGTCGAGTCATTGATCAGCGACCTGCGCGGGCCGCAGGATGTGGGGCAGGCCATGGATCGGGCGCTTGCGTCGCGGTGCCGCGCGCTTGCGGAAAGGCATCTTCAGTATGCCGAATGGACTTCGTTGTTGTCCGCGAGTCTGTGTGACCGTATGGCGGAATTTATCGACACGTTGCATATCGCCCGTCAACTGGTCCAGGCGATTGACGAAAGCGAGACTGGCCCTGCGCGCGATCTGCGGGGGGCGGGCGGAACACGCGAGTTTCCGCTGGCGCGAGACCATGGCCTCGCTTTGCTGGCGGGCACGGCCACCGCGACCGCCATCATGCTCTATTGCGCCGCGTGGATTCTGCTAGCGTGGCCCGCCGGCGCAGCCACGGCGGCCTTCGCGGCGCTGATTACCTGTTCGTTCTCGGCGCAGGACGATCCGGCGCCGGCAATTGGACGATACCTGGTAGCCACGCTCTCGACCTTTCCATTGGCCGCGCTGTATCTGTTTGCCATCCTGCCGAGAGTGGACGGCACCGGCATGCTGATCCTGACGCTCGCACCGGCGCTTCTGTGGATGGGCTATCTGCAGGCCGATCCGCCGCGTGCCGTGCGCGCGCTACCGATGCTGTCGTGCTTTATCGTCGCGATGGGCTTTCTGGACCGCTTCCAGCCCGACTTCGCCGGATTTCTCAACACCGGTTTCGCGCAACTGGGGGGTATCGTGACCACGCTAGTCGTGACCCGATTGTTTCGTTCCGCTAACCTGAGCTGGACGGTCCATCGGATCGTGCGCCGCAACTGGGCCGACCTGGCGCAGCTTGCGGACCCGGCCCGCTCATTCGACGCGCCTGTCTGGACCGCCTATGCCGTCGACCGGCTCGGCCAGATTGCGGCGCGGATGGCATTTGCGGGCCGCGGCGATGCGCTGCATGCGGCCGACGGCCTGATCGATCTGCGCATCGGCCGCAACCTTATCCAGATCAGGGCCGGGCTCGACCAGGCACAGGAGCGCGCGCGTCGTTCCATCCATGCGGCGCTGGGCGAGGTCGCAGCGTTGTATCGCACACGTCTGAAAAAGGGCGCGGCGTCGAGTGCGACGCCGTCGTTACTGGACGCACTGGATGCGGCCATCGTGAGCGCGCTCGACAAGAGCGCGGGGCTCGGCGATAGGGCGCTGCTCGCGCTGGTTGCCATGCGCTGCAATCTGTTCCCCAACGCACAGCCATTCAGGGTCACGCCAGAATGATTGAAGAGATCCGCGTTTTCGGCGTCTACCTGCCCGCTGGTCTGATCTGGGCCGCGCTCGCCATGATCGTGACCGTTCTCGTGCGCGACTGGGTGCATCGGCTGCCGCTGCATTGGTTGATCTGGCAGCCGGCGCTCATTGAACTGGCGATATTCGTCATCCTCTGGTGGGGCATCGCCAGTCTCGCCGACGCCTATCTGCCACCTGGGCTGGTTTCCTGACATGCTGCGCCTGTCCGGATTGATCCGCTTGCTTGCAACCGTGGTCGTCGGCCTCGTGATTCTGGCGGCCATCTACGGCTTGTGGGTGCGTTACCAGATCGAGCCCGTGACGCGCGACGGCAAAGTGCGCGCGGACGTCGTGCCGATCGCGCCTGATGTCAGCGGTCTTGTGACGGAGGTGCGGGTGCGCGACAACGAGGTGGTCAAAAGCGGCCAGGTGCTGATGGTGATCGACCCGTCACGCTACCGGATCGCGGTCGCCCAGGCCGAGGCCAACCTCCTGCGGGAACGCGCGGAATACGACGAGGCGGTCCGCGAGGATCGGCGCAATCGCGCCATGCCGGACGTGATTGCGGAGGAGGCGACCCAGCAGGGCACGGCCAAAGTACAGCAATTGCGCGCCGATGTCGCGCAGGCTATTGCCGCGCGCGATCTCGCTGCCCTGAATCTGGAACGGACGGTCGTACGGGCGCCAGTGGACGGCACGGTCACGAACGTGGACCTGCTGCCGGGCGTGTATCTGAATGCGGGCAAGGCGGCCATGGCGCTGGTCAGCGCGGCGTCGCTGCGCGTGGAGGGGTATTTCGAGGAAACCAAGCTGCCTGCCATTCATGTCGGCGACCGGGCGACCGTGCATCTGATGGGCGTGGCCAACGATATTCAAGGACACGTCGAGAGCATTGCCGGCGGCGTCGAGGATCGCGAACGGGCAGGCAGCGATGCGCAGCTTGCGAACGTCAACCCGGCGTTCACCTGGGTGCGGCTCGCGCAACGCATCCCTGTGCGTATCGTCATCGATCAGGTCCCGACGGGTGTACGCCTCGTGCCGGGTCAGACGGCCTCGGTCGAGGTTCACTCAACGGCCAGTGAGGTGCAGATCAGGCGGAGTCTGCCATGGTGAGCCCACGCATGTCCTGGCTGGCGGCTCTTTGCATGGCGCTGCTCGGTTGTGCCGAGGTGGGGCCGGACTATCGTGTACCGCCGGAGGCACTGGTCAACGCGCCCGCTGCGAATGGCAGCTTCCTGTCGGGGGGACCTGCGGTGTCGGAAGCCCCGTTGCCCAATCAGTGGTGGCACCTGTTCGACGATCCTGTGCTCGATGGCCTCGTCGAAAAGGCACTGGCCAGCAATGTCGATCTCAAAGCGGCGCAGGCCAATCTCGAACAGAGCGACGCGCTGCTGGCGGAGGCGCGCACCAACCGCGAAATCAGCACGACGGTCGACGCGGAGACGAGCTATACCCAGCAATCCGCCGAGGCGGTGCTCTCGCACGTGGAGCCGCCGCGGCACGAGATCTACAACGTGGGCGTGACGATGAGCTACGACCTCGATCTCTTCGGCGGCATCCGGCGCGGCATCGAAGCGTCTTCTGCCCAAAACGAAGCCGTGATCGCCGCGCGCGATCTGGTACGCGTCAACGTGGCCGCTGAAACCGCACGCGCGTATTCCGACCTATGTAACGCGGGGCATGAAATGGACGTGCTGCGCCGCGTGATATCGGTCCAGCAGCAAAGTCTTGCGCTGACCCAGGAGTTGATCGCGAACGGCCGCGCGGCGTCGTTTGAAGAAGGCCGGCAGCGGGTTCCCGTTGAGAATAGCGAGTCGCAGATGGCGCCGTTGCGGGCGCGGCAACTGAATGCCGCGTTTCGTCTGGCGACCTTGATGGGGCGACCGCCGAAGGAATACGACCGCTCCTTGCTGGCTTGCCACACGCCGCTCAAATTACACAGCTTGCTGCCCACCGGCGACGGCGAGGCACTGCTCAGGCGCCGACCTGACGTGCGGGCGGCTGAACGCCGTCTCGCCGCATCGAATGCGGAAATTGGCGTGGCGACGGCGCAGTTGTATCCCGACATCCGGATCGGCGCGACGATCGGCTCCACCGGCGCGGCCGCCAGCTTTTTTACGCCTTTGACGAATCGCTTCGCGGTCGGCCCGATGGTCAGCTGGGATTTGCATCGCAGCGCGATTCGCGACCGGATCGCGGCGTCGCAAGCGCAAAACAGGGCGAGTCTCGATCATTTCGACAGCGTGGTGCTCACGGCATTGCGCGAAACCGAGACTTCGCTGGACACGTATGCCTCAGCGCTGGACCAGTTGCAAAGCCTCAAGAACGCACGTGACGCGGCGCTGCAAGTCATGCAACGAACCGACCAGCTCCGGCAGGGCGGAAAAGTAAGCGGTCTGGTTGCACTTGACGCAGAGCGCACATGGGCGGCCGCGGATCTCGCGGTCGCCTCCGCGCAAGCCGATGTCAACAACGATCAGATCGCGGCCTTCCTCGCCTTGGGTGGCGGATGGTAAGCGCCGCCGGACAAGCCTAAGCCGTTTCTTCATTGCTTCGCGCGGCCGCCAGTTTCGACTTCCTTTGCAGCGAAGGCGAGCGCTCGGTCAGGCGCGCGGCAGCTTCCTTATCCATTGCGCCTGCCGCGGCGAAGCGGCGCCGGTATTCGGCCGGTGTGCTTTGCCTCGCGCCCTTGAACTGACGATTGAAGTTGGCGACGTTCGCAAAACCCGAACGGGCAGCGATGACGGCAACGGGCAGCGACGTGTCGACCAGCATCCGGCAGGCATGGCCGATACGAACCCGGGCGATATACCGGCCCACGCTCTCACCGATATGTTGAACGAAGTAACGGGTGAGCGTGCGCTCCGACAGGTTGGCGACCTCGCAAAGCTCCGACATTCTCAGCGGTTCGGCAAAACGCGCGTCGATCACGGAGAGCACCCGGTTGATGCGTTCGGGCTCGTGACCCGATGGACCCGCTGCCTCGTTGAACGCACTCGGCGAGGCGAGCGGCTGGCCCGGCGCGTCGGCGAGCGTGCAGAGGATATCGAGGGCGGCGCCGAGGCGCTCGCGTGCCCCGTTCGATAGCAGTTGCGCGAGGCGCTCGCGCATCGCGGCGCCGGCAGGCGGCTCGAAGGCGAGGCCGCACGCGGCCCGGCGTAACAGCTTGCGCAGCGGTTCATATTCGCGGCAACAATCGGCCATGCGCCGCGCCCAGTCGCCCTCGAACCAGATCACGATGGCCACTTGCGGCGAAGCGGGATCGATAGAACGATTCGATGCCCACGTATGCGGGAGATCCGGCGGCACGAGGACGAGATCCTCTGCCTCATAGTCGCTAACGGAATCGCCGATGTAGCGCTTGCCATAGCTGTTCATCGTGAGCGTTAGCTCGTACTCCGGATGATGATGCCACTCGAACGGAATACGCGGGAGCCGCCGATGGTAAACCCGCAGCGAACAGTCCTCGCCAAACTCGACATGCTCATAGGCTGGCTTCATGGCTGAAAACGCAAATGAATTGCCTGAATGGTATCACCGGCAAGAGTATGCACGTCCTGGCCGCAGGCACGCAAAATTAGCGCTGCCAGGCTTACGAGGCCACCTTGCCCACGACGGACATTAACGACCCGCGTCGCTACGCGGCGTGTGGGGTATGCCTGCTTCTTCGTAGAGCCGGTAGACCAGTTCGAGCATCTCGCGGATGTCCCGCGATTCATCGAGCGCACGCATGCTCATGATGATGGGCGACACCAGCGTGGGGTCGTCCAGTTCCTTGTAGCTCACGTCGTCACGTTTCATGCCGTATACGCTGCTTGGTACGACCGAGATGCCTTCCCCGGCTGCCACGAGCCCTACCGCGATCTGCAGTTCGCGGACTTCATAGATGCGGCGCGGTTTGAGCGCGCGGTCCTGGAACGCCGCCAGCACCTGGTCTGCATAGCTGGGCCGCGGCGCCTTCGGGAAAATAATCAGTGTCTCGTTGACCAGGTCGGCCAGGCCGAGGACGGGTTTGATGAGCGAAAGCGGATGCCCTTCGGGCAGGGCCACAATCATCTTCTCCTCGCGAAGGATCACGCGGCGGATACTCACGTCCTCGAGTCGGATGCGGCCAAACCCGACATCGATCCGGCCGTCCTTCAATGCCCTGATCTGGTCCATGGTCGACATCTCATGAAGACTGAGTTCGACCGTGGTGTTTTCGTCGCGAAAGCGCCGGATGATTTTGGGCAGCATGCCGTACAACGTCGAACCCACGAAGCCGATAGAGAGGCTGCGCTCGATGTTGCCCACACGCCTCGTCATGGATTCGAGTTCGGCGGTTTGCGCCAGCAACTGCACCGCATGCGAATAGAAGAACTTGCCTGTCTCCGTCAGTTTCAACGGCCGCGTATTGCGCTCGAATAGCTGGACGCCAAGCGTTTCTTCAAGTTGTTGGATCTGACGGCTCAGCGGTGGCTGGGCCATATGCAATCTCTCCGCCGCACGCGTGAAATTGCGTTCCTCGGCCACCGCGACGAAATAACGAAGGTGCCGCAACTCCATCTCAATACCTCCAGGATATAGCCCGATACCAAATCAGTGTTGGACGAGGGGTTTTAGCGTCCATTAATCTGGCTTCATGCGCTGTTTTACGACCCGATTATACCTTTCAGGCATATCTGGGTTGGCGTCAAATCAAGGGTTAACCCCGCCTAGCGAGAGCACATATGTCAGCCATTGTCGACAAAGCCAAGCAACTGGACGAACTGCTGCACACGGCCGTTCAGGACGACGAGCAAAGCGGTGTATTCCGTTGCCGCCGCGATATTTTCACCAATGCCGATCTGTTCGAACTCGAGATGAAACACATCTTCGAGAGCAATTGGGTGTACCTGGCGCATGAAAGCCAGCTTGCCGCCAACAACGACTACTACACCACCTGGATCGGTCGTCAGCCCGTGGTGGTTACCCGCGACAAGAGCGGCGAACTGCATGCCGTCATCAACGCCTGCGCGCACAAGGGCGCGATGCTTTGCCGGAAAAAGCACGGCAATAAAGGCAGCTTCACCTGTCCGTTCCACGGCTGGAGTTTCTCCAATACCGGCAAGCTGCTGAAAGTGAAAGATGCGAAGACCACTGAATATCCGGTGCAATTCAACAGCAACGGATCGCACGACCTGAAACGGGTCGCGCGTTTTCAGAGCTATCGCGGCTTCCTGTTCGGCAGCCTCAATGCGGACGTGATGCCTCTGGAGGACTACCTCGGCGAGACCAAGGTCATCATCGACCAGATCGTCGACCAGGCGCCGGACGGGCTGGAAGTGTTGCGCGGCAACTCCTCGTATATTTACGACGGTAACTGGAAGATGCAGATGGAGAACGGCTGCGACGGTTATCACGTCAGCACCGTGCACTGGAACTATGCCGCGACGATGGACCGTCGTAAGGTGGACGGCACCAAGGCCGTGGATGCGAATGGCTGGAGCAAGTCGGTAGCCGGCGTGTATGGGTTCGAACACGGCCACATCCTCCTGTGGACCAACGCCATGAATCCGGAAGTGCGACCGGTTTATCAGTACCGCGAAGAACTCGAAGCGCGTGTCGGCGAAACCAAGGCGAGCTTCATCGTCAATCAGACGCGCAACTTGTGCCTGTATCCGAACGTGTTCCTGATGGACCAGTTCAGTACACAGATTCGCGTGGTCCGTCCGCTCGCCGTCGATAAGACCGAAGTCAGCATCTTCTGCTTTGCGCCAAAGGGGGAGAGCGCGACCGATCGCGCCACCCGTATCCGTCAATATGAGGACTTCTTCAACGTCTCGGGAATGGGCACCGCAGACGACCTCGAAGAATTTCGCGCCTGCCAGGCAGGCTATGCCGGCACCGCTGCATTGTGGAACGATCTTTCGCGCGGGGCGCCGCTGTGGGTCGACGGTCCCGACGAAAATGCCCAGCGTATGGGTCTCAAACCGCTGATCTCCGGCGATCGTAGTGAGGACGAGGGGCTCTTTGTATGCCAGCACGAATACTGGGTGCAGGTGATGCGCGAGGCACTCAAGAAGGAACAAGAGGAGGCCCTGGCATGAGCTTCGACTACCTGAAAATCTGCGCCACGCTGTACCGTGAAGCGCGCCTGCTCGACGACCGTCAGTGGGAAGCGTGGTTGGCCTGCTACACGGAAGATGTCACCTACTGGATGCCGGCGTGGGATGACGACGACCAGCTCACCGATGACCACGAGACACAGGTCTCGCTGATGTACTACCCGGATCGTGGCGGCCTCGAAGACCGGGTGTTTCGCATCAAGACCGAACGCAGCGGCGCTTCGATGCCTGAACCGCGTACCAGCCACAACGTGACGAATGTCGAAGTGCTGGCCGAACGCGATGATGAAGTCGAGGTGCGATACAACTTCAACACGCTCAATCACCGCTACAAAACCACCGATCATTTTTTCGGCACGGTGTCCGTCACCTTGCGCAAGGTCGACGACGCGCTGTTGATTTCGTACAAGCGCATCGTGCTGAAAAACGACTATATCCGCCAGGTGCTCGACGTTTACCACGTTTGATCCCGAGTCTCAGGACGAGACTGGAAGTGAAGGAGACATCATGTCCAGCTACAACATTGCGCTCAATTTCGAGGACGGCGTGACCCGTTTCGTCGCCTGCAAACCGGGCGAAAAGGTGCTCGATGCGGCTTTTCGCGCCCGCATCAATCTGCCGATGGATTGCTCCGACGGCGTGTGCGGCACCTGCAAGTGCCGCGCGGAAAGTGGCCGCTACGATCTGGGTGACGACTATATCGAGGACGCCCTGAGCGACGACGAGAAGAACAGTGGTCTCGTGCTCACGTGCCAGATGGTGCCGCAAGGCGATTGCGTGATTGCCGTGCCGGCATCGTCCACTGCGTGCAAGACGGAGCAGAGCAGATTCGCTGCGACGGTATCGAAGATCGAGCAGCACAACGATGCAGCCGTCGTGCTCGAACTCGCAGTGGAGGCAACGGCACCGGTATTTCTACCGGGCCAATACGTCAATATCGATGTCCCCGGCAGCGGCCAGCATCGTTCGTATTCCTTTTCATCGGTGCCCGGCGAATCACGCATCAGTTTTCTGATCAAGAAGATTTCCGGTGGCGTCATGAGCACCTGGCTCGAATCCGCGGACATCGGCAACAAGGTGGACCTGACCGGTCCATTGGGCAGCTTCTATCTGCGGGCAGTGGAGCGGCCTTTGCTGTTGCTTGCAGGTGGTACGGGTCTCGCGCCGTTTCTGTCGATGCTCGAAGCGCTGACGCGCGCCAATTCGCAGCAGAAGGTGCACCTGATTTATGGCGTGACCCGCGACCTCGACCTGGTGCTGGTGGATGCCATCGAGGCGTATAAGGCGAAGTTGCCGAATTTTAGCTATGCCACGGTCGTGGCGGATGCGGATTCAACGCATCCGCGCAAAGGCTGGGTGACGCAGCATATGGCGGCGGAGACCTTGAATGACGGCGATGTCGACGTCTACCTCTGCGGGCCGCCGCCGATGGTCGACGCGGTGCGCAAGCATTTCGACGACAACGGCGTGCAGCCAAACAGCTTCCACTACGAGAAATTTACCCCCAACGCAGTGCCGAGGACCGTATGAGCGCGCAACGTTTTGCTGGCAAGGTCATGGTGGTCACCGGCGCGGCGCAGGGCATTGGTCGCGCGGTAGCGCTTCGTGCGGCCGCGGAGGGCGCCAGGGTGCTGTTCGTCGACCGCGCCGGATTCGTCGCCGAGGTGGCCGCCGAAGCGGACGGAGCCGACACGGCTGGCTTCGTGGCCGACCTCGAAACCTATGACGGCGCGGCATCGACGATGGCTTTTGCGGCGCGGCGATTTGGCGGCATCGATATTCTGATCAACGGGGTGGGTGGCGCGATTCGCATGCGTCCATTCGCCGAGTTCGAACCTGCGCAGATCGACGCGGAAATTCGCCGCTCGCTCATGCCGACCCTGTATGCCTGTCATGCGGTGCTGCCGCACCTGCTCGAGCGCGGCCGCGGAACCATCGTGAATATTTCCTCGAACGCCACGCGGGGTATTCGCCGCGCGCCGTACTCGGCGGCTAAGGGCGGCGTCAATGCGCTGACGCAGTCGTTGGCAATGGAATACGCAGAGCACAACATCCGCGTCGTCGCCACCGCGCCGGGCGGCACCGAGGCGCCGCCGCGACGCGTGCCGCGCAATATTGCCGGCGACAGCGCGCAGGAACAGATCTGGATGCGCGATGCGGTGACGCAGGTGACCGCATCGACCTATTTCAAGCGCTATGGCAGCATCGACGAACAGGTGGCGCCGATTCTGTTTCTCGCTTCGGACGAGGCAAGCTACATCACAGGCACCGTGCTGCCGGTTGCCGGCGGGGACACTGGCTGAGCGTTGCGCGCACCGCCATGCACTCCCCCAGGCGTTTCGCTACTACGCAGGAGCCGATAACGCCTGCGCGACACGGTCGCGCAGCGTCGGCAAGATATCGGCTTCAAACCATGGATTGCGCTTGAACCACGCAACGTTGCGCGGCGAGGGATGAGGCAAAGGAATCACCTGTGGACCGAAGTCTCGCCACCGCAGCAAGGTATCCGTCAATGTCGGACTGCATGCTGCACCGAGTCCAAACCGCTGCGCGTACTGTCCGATCAACAACGTGAGACGCACCGAGCGCATCTGTGCCAGCAATTCATGGTGCCAGCGTGCCGCGCATTCGGGCCGCGGCGGCAAGTCGCCGCTCGCGCCCCGGCCTGGAAAACAAAAACCCATGGGCACCAGAGCAAATTTTTCCTCGTTGTAAAAGGTCGTATCGTCGACGTCGAGCCAGTTGCGCAGGCGGGCCCCGCTCGCATCGCTCCATGGAACACCCGACGCATGCACCCGCGCACCGGGTGCCTGGCCGATGATCAGAATCCGCGAGTTTTCGGAAGCAGAGAGTACGGGGCGCGGACCGTGCGGCAGCAAGGGCGCGCAAATCGTGCAGGCGCGGATGTCGCGCAAGAAATCGTTCAGGGGGATTCGCTTCATAACATTAAGGTCTGTGATCTCGCGGCATTGTGGTAGGCGTTTGTTGTAGCCGTTCTGGCCGCTCGCGCCATGGTATCCCGCTGCATGAACCCGTGCATGAATCGCGCCTTTTCACCGCCCTGGCTGGATGGGTTGATCGCCTAGATCACGACCTCATGGGGCCCTGTGGGCTTCTGCGCCAACAGCTTGGATAGCTTTCGCAAGGCAATGTCGAGTTGCTCGCGACCCGGGCAACCGCCGAGCGAAATACGGATTGCATTGGGAGGATGGGGGCCGGTGGAAAAAGCTTCGGCGGGTGCCACCACCAGACCGTTATCGCGCGCGACGGCTGCGAGGTCGAGCGCCCGCCAGTAGCTCGGCAGCGTGTGCCAGACGTGGATGCCTCCATTGGCCGGTGGGCTCGCGGCGCTCGTCGCGCTCGCCAGGGTGCCCCTCGCCATGCGTTGACGCGCATGCGTTTCCGCCTGAACGCCGGCCAGCAATTGCGCGGCGGAGCCGTCATGAATCCACTGCGTGACGAGGGTCGTCGTCAAGGGCGAGGTCAAGGAAAACATGCGTAGCGCGGACAGGAAGGCTTGCTGACCTTGCGTATCGGGCAGTACCACGAAGGCCGTCCGCAGCCCAGGCGAGAGACATTTCGACAGCGTCGAAACGTACGTCACCCGATCGGGCATCAGACGCGCGAGCGGCGGCGGTGCGTTTTCCGCAAACAGCCAGTACGGGTCGTCTTCGATAATCCTGATGTTCAGTTTTGCTGCAGTCCTGACGATCTCCAGACGCCGCCGCTCAGGCATGGTGCGTGTGGTGGGATTCTGCAGCGTAGGGTTCAGATAGACGAGGCGGGCGTCATGCTTTCTGCAAGCCTCTTCGAGCGCATCCGGACGCATGCCGGAACCATCCACTGCAACAGTCTCGACGCGGCGTCCGAGTTGCCTTGCGGCCTGCGGCAAGCCGGGATAAGCCAGCGGCTCCATCAGAATGCAATCGCCGGGCTGGGTCGACGCCATGATCAGTGCGGCGAGCGCGGCCTGTGCGCCTGGGCAGACGACGATGCGCTCGAGATCGATTCGGCCCAGCATGGGTTTGAGCCAGCGGGCACCGGCGTCCCGGTCGGCCTGGCTGCCACCGCCCAGGTGATACGTCATGAGCAGGTTCGTATCGGTTCGCAACAGCACCTGCGACAGGCCCTCGCGCAGCAACACGGCCATCTCCACATCGGCAGGCGGCGGAGGGATGTTCATGCTGAGATCGACGCTCTGCGTCAGTTCCACCTTCGGCGCCGCGACGAACGTCCCCGAGGTCCCGCGCGCTTCGATCAGTTGACGCCGCCGTGCTTCGGTAAAAGCCCGTGTCACGGTGGTGAGATCGATCTCCAATGCTTCGGCCAACTGACGTTGAGGCGGCAACCGGTCGCCGGGGCGCAGGGCACCATCGGCGATTGCGGACTCCAGAAAACGGACGACCTGCAGATAACGCGGCCCGTCGGCGATAACGAACTCCGCAGCCCAATGCGGGCGCTTGTATGGGTCATGTATGGACTTCATTTTGCGTCATTCTGTCGCAGTTGTATGGATATTGTCTTACTTTAGGATGCCCGCATCGGGACATAGATCCATACATCGTACCTCTCACAGTCAAGTCGGGGAAGCATTGAAGGCAAAGGGCGCACGCTGATTCAGGGGCGCGTCTGGAGATTCGGCGGATGAGATGCATGCATGGATGGTGTGACCGGCAACCAGGGTACATGACATGCGGAATCCAGCTTTGCGTAGAAGAACCCCTGCCACAGGGGCAGGTTCGGTCGTTCCATCCTCGACCATCAGAAGGTTCAGTAGTTCAGCAGGACGTCTCCTTGCGCTCGGCGCGGCGGGACTGCTCAGTGGGTGCGGCATGACGCTGTTCAATCCCAAGGGCGACATCGGCATGCAGGAAAAAAACTTGATCCTGCTTTCGCTCGGTTTGATGCTGCTGGTGGTCATTCCGGTCATTCTGTTGACCCTGTACTTCGCCTGGCGCTACCGGGCCTCCAACACCAGCGCGACCTATGCGCCCAAATGGGCGCACTCCACGTCGATCGAAATCATCGTCTGGGCGATCCCGTGTGTGATCGTCATCATTCTGGCGCTGGTGATCTGGCGTACTTCGCATAGTCTCGATCCATCACGTCCGATTGATTCGCAGACCCAACCGGTCCGCGTCGAAGTGGTGGCGCTGAACTGGAAGTGGCTGTTCATCTATCCTGACTACGGCGTGGCCTCCGTCAATCAACTCGCCATTCCCGTCGACACGCCCATCTCGTTCGACATCACCGCTGAATCGCTGATGAATTCGTTTTTCATCCCGCAACTCGGCGGTCAGATCTACGCGATGTCCGGTATGCGCACCCAGTTGAACCTGATTGCCAATAGCCCCGGCGTGTATGCGGGGCAGTCCTCGGCGTATAGCGGACCAGGCTTCTCGGACATGCACTTCGACACGATCGCCACCAGTCGCACCGACTTCGATGCATGGATTGCGCATGCCAGGCGATCGCCGTTATCGCTGAACAAGGCCGCTTATGCGGCCCTCGCCAGGCCTAGCCAGAAAGACCCGGTGACGGTCTATGCGCGCGTGGCACCCGGTCTTTTCGATGGTGTCGTCGATCAGTACATGCAAGGCGCTGCCCGCGACCCGAGATGCGGGACCGCGCAGACCGCGCTTTCTGTTGAACCTGCTGGAGCCCAATTGCCTGTGCATCAGGCTGCGGAGTAGTCATCATGTTTGGAAAACTTAACCTGGATGCTGTCCCGTACCACGAGCCCATCATCATGGGCACGCTCGCCGTCGTCGTCGTGCTTGGCATGGCGTTGCTGGCAGCCGTGACGTACGCCGGAAAATGGACTTACCTGTGGCGCGAGTGGCTCACTTCGGTCGACCACAAACGCATTGGCGTGATGTACATCCTGCTTGCGCTCGTGATGCTGCTGCGCGGCTTTGCCGACGCCATCATGATGCGCACCCAGCAGGCCATGGCGTTCAACGATGCGGCCGGCTATCTGCCGCCGCATCACTACGATCAGATTTTCACCGCACACGGTGTGATCATGATCTTCTTCGTGGCGACACCGCTGATTCTCGGACTGATGAACGTCGTGGTGCCGCTGCAACTCGGCGCGCGCGATGTGGCCTATCCGTTTGTCAATTCACTGAGTTTCTGGCTGGCGGTGGTCGGCGCGGTGCTGGTGATGATGTCGATGTTCATCGGCGACTTTGCGGCGACGGGTTGGGTGGCTTATCCGCCGTTGTCCGAGCTTGGCTACAGTCCAACGGTCGGGGTCGACTACTACATCTGGTCGCTACAGATATCGGGGCTGGGAACGACGCTCACCGGTATCAACTTCGTCGTGACGATCCTGCGCATGCGCGCGCCGGGTTTGACGCTGATGAAAATGCCGGTGTTCGTCTGGACCGCGCTCATCACCAACATCCTGATCGTCGCGGTGTTTCCGGTGTTGACCGGCACACTGGCGTTGCTTGCGGCCGACCGCTACCTCGGCATGCACTTCTTTACCAATGAGCTGGGCGGCAACGCGATGATGTATATCAACCTCATCTGGGTGTGGGGCCACCCTGAGGTGTATATCCTGATCCTGCCGTGCTTCGGTGCGTTCTCCGAAATTATCTCGACGTTTTCCGGCAAGCCCTTGTTCGGCTACAAGTCGATGGTGTATGCGACGGCATCCATCGGTATCCTGTCGTTCTTCGTCTGGCTCCATCACTTCTTTACGATGGGCTCCGGCGCCAACGTCAACGCGTTCTTCGGGATCATGACCTCGATCATCTCGATCCCGACGGGTGTCAAGCTGTTCAACTGGCTGTTCACCATGTTTCGCGGGCGGATCCGCTATCACACGTCGACGCTCTGGACGATCGGCTTCATGATCACCTTCGCGGTCGGCGGCATGACCGGTGTGTTGCTGGCCGTTCCGGGCGCAGACTTCGTGCTGCATAACAGCCTGTTCCTCGTCGCGCACTTCCACAATGTGATTATCGGCGGCGTGGTGTTTGGCTGCTTTGCCGGTATCAGCTTCTGGTTCCCGAAGGTCTTCGGCTTCACGCTGGACGAGTTCTGGGGCAAGGTCTCCTTCTGGTGCTGGCTGGTCGGGTACTGGCTTGCCTTTACGCCGCTGTATATCCTCGGCTTCGAAGGCATGACCCGGCGCATGAACCACTACGCGGTGCCGGAATGGCATAAATGGCTGGTGATTGCGCTGATCGGTGCGCTGTTCATTGCGGCCGGTATTGCGGCGATGATCGTCCAGTTCGCCGTCAGCATCCGCAATCGCGAAGCAAATCGCGACCTGACGGGCGATCCGTGGGATGGCCGCAGCCTGGAATGGTCGACGGCATCGCCGGCACCGTTCTATAACTTCGCACACGTGCCCGTGATTACGTCTCTGGAACAGCACTGGGACAACAAGGAAGCAGGGCGGGCCTATGTCCAGCCGCGCAAATACGAGGACATCCATATGCCGCGCAATACGGGTGCCGGCGTCATCATCGCGGCGTTCGGCCTGTTGCTGGGCTTCTCGCTCGTCTGGCATATGTGGCTGTTCGCTGCGGTGGGACTGATCGGGATGATCGCCACGTTCATCGCGCGGACCTACGACCAGGATGTGGACTACTACGTCCCGGCGGCGGAAGTTGCCCGGATTGAAGGCGAGCGTTACACGCAACTGAAAGAGGCGGCCTGACCATGAGTAACACTGCAACGCATCACGCCCACGGGCACAGCGGTGGGCACCCCGTGTCACATGACGACGGGTCCAGAACCACCATGGGATTCTGGATCTACCTGATGAGCGATTGCCTGATCTTTGCCACGCTCTTCGCCACCTTCGGTGTGCTATTCAATGCCACGGCAGGCGGTCCGACCGGCCATGGGCTGTTCGAACTGCCGTACGTGCTCGGCGAAACCTTGCTGTTGCTGATCAGCAGTTTCACCTTCGGCATGGCGATGCTCGCCATGCAGGTGCGCCGTCAGTCGCAGGTGATCGGCTGGCTTGCCGTCACTTTCCTGTTTGGCGCAGGGTTTATCGGCATGGAAGTGGTCGAGTTCGCCAAACTGATAGGCGATGGGGCGGGGCCGCACGTCAGCGCGTTTCTCTCGTCGTATTTCTTTCTGGTAGGCACCCATGGTGTGCACGTCACGTGCGGTCTGCTATGGATCGCGGTGATGATGCATCAGGTCCACAAGTTTGGCCTGACGGGCGTGACGCGTCGCCGGCTTGCTTGTCTGAGTCTCTTCTGGCACTTCCTGGATCTGATCTGGATCTGCGTATTTACCTTTGTCTATCTGCGCGAGTTTGTATGAACAGGACTTCTCATCATCCGGCGCACGACACGATTCATGCGGCGTCACATGGCAGTCTCAAGAGTTATGTGATCGGTATTGTGCTGTCGTTGCTGCTGACGCTGGCTTCGTTCGGCGCGGTCATGACGCATGTGGTGCCGCGCGGCTTTGGCCTCGCTACGATCGTGGTGTTGTGCGTGACGCAACTGGTCGTGCAACTGGTCTATTTTCTGCACATCGGCACGGCGCGGGATCAGCGGGCCAATACCGGCATCTTCGTGTGTACGGCGTTTCTGATTGCTGTGATTGTCGGGTTGTCGTTGTGGGTGATTCATAACGCCAATCAGAACATGATGCCCACGCACATGTCGACAGAGCGGGCCATGGCGCGGGATTGACTTCGCCACTCTTGCTCCGTGCCATCATGGACATCGGCACGGAACACAGGAGCGCCCGGGTGCCGGGCGATTTCCGCTGACAGTTACGACGCGTCGGGAGGCGCGGCACCGGGGAACAGCGACAGCCGCAATCCGATGAGTGCGTGCAACGCGACTTTGTGCCGCCTGTAACCCGGCGCACTATCGTCGGCCATAAATTCGCTCATGATCCGCGCGATGGCGGTGTCAATGCCGGAAGCAAGCGTCGGCGGTACGCGCAGGCGCTCGCCCGATTCGAGGCATCGTTCGTAGTGCGACTGCACTTCGACTAGCACCTGATTCAACAAGGCCAGCAACGCGCCGGAAGATTTGTCCGAGAGTCGGCGCAGATCGAGGATATTGAGCGCAATACGCATGTCGCGCAGGCTTTCCGTGGACGGATGTTTGTAATCGTCGCTCGGCGCCACGCGTGGAATCAGTTGCATGAGTCTGTCGAGCATGCGTGCGTTCAGATTGCGCTGCTGGTCGATGTTCAAAGCAGTCCCGCTCAAAACCACATCCCTCCAGCTGGAGCGGGTCAGTCGTGCCGCCGCGGCATCCATACCGAAAGGGCGCATGACGCCTGTCAGCACCGAGGCGAAGAGCACACCGGCCAGCCCGGCGATGTTGCCATTCAGGAAGTTCAGAACGTTGGCATCATAGACATTGTCGATGCCGAGAAAGGTGGCGGCCAGCAACGCTACGAGCGTCGAGATCAACGCCCATTTGGGACGCGGCATCAACAGTCCCAGCGGAATGAACAGGAATGCGAAAAAAATGACCAGCAAAGGAAAGTCCTGGCCACTCGGCAATACGACAAACAGATAGAAGCCCGAAATAAGGACGCCGATTACCGCGCACTTCAGGAAAGTGATCATCATGGGCACGGGCTCATCTTGCGCCGCGAAAAAGCAGACGCCGATGGCACCCAACGACACCGCCGCGCCGCCGTCCTGCCATCCCGAAGCGATCCAGATACACGACGACACGAAGATGACCAGCCCTGTCGAGGCAGCCGAGAAGAGGGCGAGCCCCTGGTCGAGAAAAGCGTGCTGCGCGCCGAGCCGCCAATGTCGAAAGCGCGGCCGCCAGTAGCCTGTTCCGTGCACGATGTTGAGGCGCAGCGTGCGGCAATCAGCCCACAGATCGATCACCTGCCGTAAGCGCCAGAGCGCGCTGGAGACCAATGCCGCCTGCCACGTCGTCAGTTCGCTGCGGGCCGGATCCAGTTCTGCAAGACGTTTGCGCAATAGCGGCGCGGCATGCTCGGGATCCTCGCTGAGCGGCGCGTCTATCCAGCGTCCGATATCGCGCAGCACGTCGCTGAAGCCCGCGGGAAGATCGGCACGCGATTTCTGCGCGGCCTCGAGCACGTCGGCAAGCGCTGCGGTGATGGGCAGAATCAGTTGCATCCGGCCTTGCAACTCCTCGCTGCGAGCAAGAATCGCCGCGCTGACGTGATCGTAGGCCAGTTGGCTCAACAGGAATTCGAAGCCGCGGACACTCGTTGCCATCTTTTGCCGGCTGCCCGAAACGAGGGCTCCCGCGACCCGCCCGGCCAGCGACTCTTGCGCGAAAAGTGCGGCGTCGCGAAACCACGAGTCGGTTCGCTCGATGAGCGTCGGCGCAAGCCGGCTCGGAAAAACGACGCTGCCGACGATGCTCGCGCAGACGATGCCCAGCGTGATTTCTTCAGTTCGCGCCACGGCCACATCGAAAATGCTCAACGGGTTCGACAAGGCCGGCAGTGCAATCACGGATAGCGAATAGCTGGCGAGCAGAAATACGTAGTTGCGTGCAGCTCGTGTGGAGATTGAAATGTAGACGAACACGCCGGTCCATAGCGCTATCAGTGCACTCAACAGATAAGGTGTTTCGGCGAACGGCGGCACGAGAGCGACGGAGGCGAGGGCGCCAAGCACCGTGCCGATCACGCGATAGAGCGCCTTCGACCGCGTGGCGCCGACAAACGGGTTCGACACGATATAGACCGATGCCAACGCCCAGTAAGGCCGCGGAAGGTCGAAATAAAACGCGATGTAAAGCGCGATCATTCCGGCGAGGAAGGTCTTGAGCGAAAAAATCCAGTCACGTAGTGAGGGGAAATTCATCGGAGGAAAGCGCTTGGGAGATCGGTCTCTCGCCCGGCAAGCTGGCCGGGTTCGGGGCAGTACGGGCAATAGTGTGCAGTGTTTCGGGGAAAGTTGGGTGGTCGAACACTTATTTTTCGCGGATGGGGCCAAGTTTGCCGCTAGTCGAACATGATGGGTGAGATACGTTATACTTGTACCGGTTGTAGTACAGGTTAACCGTGTGGGGAATATATGCGCACCATTCCATTCAGCGATGCTCGCGCCAATCTGAAAAGTGTCATCGATCAAGTGGTTGATGACGTGGACGTTACGCTCATCACCCGGCGTGACGCGCCCAATGCTGTCGTCATGTCTCAAGAGCATTACGACAGCCTTATGGAGACCGTCCACCTGTTGCGTTCTCCAGCTAACGTTGCCCATCTCGAACGCTCGATTGCGCAGGCGCGCGCCGGCAAGCTGAAGTCCCGAAAACTGGTTGAAGCGAGCGAATGAGCGGTGCTTTGAACGTTATGTGGACAGCCGAGGCATGGGACGACTATGTCTACTGGCAGGGGCAGGACAAGAAAACGCTCAGGCGCATCAACCAGCTCATCAAGGACATGCAACGCACACCGTTTGAGGGCATTGGCAAGCCGGAGCCACTGAAGGAAAACCTGACGGGATTCTGGTCACGTCGCATTGACGAGACGAATCGTTTGGTCTACGAAGTCGACAGTGCGCAAATCAACATCGTGTCGTGCCGTTACCACTACTGAATTAACCGGAAAGGAATCGGTAACGCCTTACGGGTGTTAGCGTCGAATCTACCGCATGCGGATGGCTAGCCGCTGGACCTGGCGTACGCTGAGCCCCAGTCGTTCAGCCGCACGACCGGGCTTCAGTCCCGTCTCCACGATCGCCTGGATCACCTTCAGCCGGTCGAGTTCGCGCATGTTCAATGTCACCAGTGTCGCTGGATGCATGGCCGGCTCCGTAATCCCGCAGGGAACCGGCAAGCATACCGAGGTCCAAACACGACATTTCTAAATGGCTAGAACACGACATTTCTATCAAGCTACTACAATCTTTTTTGTTGATAATTTATATTATGTCAAATTTACCAATGCCGATTTGTTCGCTGTGTTTCTGCCGTCGTTGGTTTGCATAAAATGGCTCTCGTTCTTTGCAGAATTTTGTTCCCAGCCTCCGTCGTGTGCAACGCGGAGCCGCGCGTGGATGAGGGTCACCTAGCACCGATGCCTTGGGTCGATCTCACGCCACCTGCTCAGCCAGCGTTAACGCTCTGGCGCAGCGTCCCATTTGTAGGTACATGCTTCCCGGGAGCAAGTTTCCGCAAAGCACTTTGAAGCAATTTTGTTCCCCATTTTGCGTGAAGCCGTTCCCTGCTTGCGGCGATGTGCGCCTTTGTTGAGTTCGCCGTACATGGTGTGGGCGGCCATCTGGCACAGGAACAAATTTACGCAAAGCGCCGACAATCGGTGATGCGCCTGAATCAACTGCCCGAGATCACACCACCTTGAATCTCTCCAACCGCGCCATCAACGCCAACCCAACAACCGCACCACCCGCAAACACCGCCGGCAGCAGGAAAACATCCGGAAGCCGTAACCACGCAACCCCGAAACCGCCCGCCATGCCCCCTAACGCCGAGGCAAGCGCGGTCGAGCTCATGAAGATGGCCGACGCTGTCGCTACCGCATTGGCAAGCAGGCGTTGGGCAACGAGAATGCCCAGCACCATGAATACACCCCAGACACCCCCCATGAGAATCTGTCCGGCGAACATTCCCGCTGCGGACGGCCACAGCGCAAAGCAAAGGTTGGCCAATACCCCCATTGGGCATTCCCGTGATTTCAATGCAGATTACGACGGCGGCCCGATCTAGGCGCGACAAAGCTTAGCGGTCCACCCCTAATAATATATTTAATAAAATCAAATAGTTGCTGTCTTGTCTTTCTGCATTACCTGAGAAACGGTGCGGTGAGGTTTATGCCACTGTCAAATGCTTTGTCGGGCGATACGGTGCATGTTTGCCAGTGATAAATCACAGTTATCCTTGGTAACACCATGAATACGGTTAGAAAAATGGTTTTCTAACGTTATACATGTATGGAATAATTTGACTCGAATGACTCTCTTCCCCGCCAGGAGCCCCGCATCCCTCGTCCGGCCGCCGTTAACCTCGAACAGATCCGTTCCACCGTGCTGTCGATGCTCGCCGACGCAGGCGATGCAGAGCCCCCCCCACCGGCGAACGCTTCCGCAAGGTCGTGTCGGTCCGCAAACTGCGCGCGCGGCTCGGTGCGGGCGATCCGGCGACCCTTGCGCGGGCGCTGAACGCGATTGAGACCGAGGTCGTGCGCGCGGGTCTCGCCGACATCGCGATGCCCGGCATCCCTGTGGAAATCGCCGAGCAGATGCGCGCGCTGTGGCAGGCGGCGGTCGCCGTACAACTCGACGACGTGGTGCGCCTGAAGGCCGATGCGCAGCAGACGATCGCGGTGGCGTGCCGAACCGCTCGGCCTCTCGCGCGACAGACACAATAGCCGCTTCCGACGTCGAAATGATCGCGTCGATCGGCCGCTTCGCGTGTACCGTCACCAGAAGATTGTGAAGATCGTCGCCCTCAAGCGACGGGACTTCGAAACATTGATCCACATACGCCAAGTGGGGCTTCAGCTTCTCGTCGTCTTTCATCGAATAAACGAAAAACGATGTGCCAGTCGGCTTGATGAATGTGACATAGCATCCCAGGCGCTTCGCGGCCTGAAACGCGAGCATTCCGGTTACGGTGCTATCAACGAAAACGACGTGTTTCAAAACGAGGCTCCAGAATTAAAAAAGAACACGAAAGAAAGATTGATTGCGTAAAGTAGGCCCATCACCGGCACGACGGTGGTCGCGGCTGGTTTTCTGACGTGGACATTGGTGATCTGGGCGATTGCCAGTGCAGCGACTAAGATCAAGAGAACGTTTACCTGACAATGGCCGGTAGCCATTAGCAGCAAAACATTGGCTATTGCAAAGCCGGCATACGTGGTGGGCAGCCCGATGTACCCGGACTTAACGGCGCTGGTAGTCACGTTGAAAAACGCGAGCCGAATCACGCCGGATAATAGAAATCCCCCGGCAACCAGAATTCCCAGTGCGCTCCTCTGCGTCAGAAAAAGCACAACCGTGGCGGGCGCAAGCGCAAAATTGCTGAGGTCCGCCAGCGTGTCGAGCTGCATGCCGAGCGCTCTTGCCGGCGTGCCGGGCGCGAGATATGTTCTTGCAACGTGTCCGTCCAGATAATCGAGCAGCGCCGCGAATAGCAATGCGGTGGCGCTAATCGCGAGGTGGCCGCTCAATGCCGAAGCGACGGTCACGACGCTCATTCCGGCATTGCCCACCGTGATCACGTTAGCGATATCGAAGAGTTCGAACGCCGGGAAAAGTCGCTTCACCACGCTCATTTTTCTGCCTGCCTGAATCTGGAGAAGAGCCGCGCATCGCTATGCCTGAACATAAAATGCATCGCCAGTGTGGAGAGAAAGAATACGGCGCAAAACAGCAACGCAGTAGCAGGCAGCCCCAGCCGGGACACTGATATGCCGCCAAGAAAAATAGCCAGCATCATCGCCATGGAGACGCCCGCATACTGCATTGTCACCACGACCGCGATGTGCTCGCGCGCACATGCCGAGACGATATCCGATTGAAATTTGAAGAAAGCCAGTTCGAAAAAGAAGATAAATAGAAAGTACGCGCTGTACGAAATAACGACCTGATGAACGGTGCTGCATGCAATCATGGCCAGTGCGCTTATCGTGCTGGCAAGTGTGGCGTCGACGACTTTCTTTCGTCGGCCGAGCGTATAAAAAGTCAGTGCGCCAACCAGAGCCGCCGAGCTGTTGACGATTTGAAGAAGCCCGACGTATCCAGAAGAAAGGCCCAGAACCTGCGCGGGCAATGCGACTCGGGAAACGTTGAAAAATCCTTGGAAGACACCAATCAGAATGAGGAACGCGATAAAGCGCCGGGTTAATTCCGGCGATTCACGAAGCGCCGCCACAAACCCTGACCACGCGGACCCGCTGACATCTGACTTGACGGTCAGGTCAACCGCTTCGGCGGACTTCGCTGTTCGAATTCCATAGGCGCATAGTGCGGAAACCATCGCCAACGAACAGGTCGTCATGCACGCTGTACCCGGGGTGAGGCGATCCTGTAGCGAGGACATGAAAACACCCGCGAGCCCGCCCGCGACAAACTGAGCGGTCAGCGTAAGTGGAATGGTCGATTTAACCTGTTCCACGCCGAAATAGGCGCGCACAGCAACGACACGGGTCACGCGCTGAATCGAATCCAGTAGGCCGATCGCCGCCGCGCCGAGCAGCGCGAGCCACGGCCGGCCGTCGAGTAACGCAAACGTGATTGCGTAGACCACCATGCAAATGAGGCTGGCCCACAACATCAAACTACGCGACTGGTAATCGCGCGCCAACCGGTTAATCTGAAAGACAAACAGCACCGGCATAATCATCGGGCTTAATAAAACCAATTCGGAAAATACGATATTTCCTGTTACTCGATAGATCCAGTACGAAAGAAAAACGTAAGCGAACGTCGACGCCGATATGCACGTGAGATTGACACCCCACAGTCTCAAAGCGATTGCCTTTTCAAGTCTGTCAGGATTGATTCGCTGCGAATTTTGAAGCGCGTCTCTCATAGATCAATTGCGGCCTTCAATTGCCTGCGTTTCGCGCAGGCGTGATTATTCCGGTCGCCAGATTTCGACCCGGTTATCAACATTCTTATTGCGATAGATTGAGATCGAAAGCTGCTGGCTCGTATATCTCGTGCAGAGGCGAGCTGATAAATGGCAGCTCGCACGATCTTCATGGGAACGTGCGGCATCACCTTTTTAATCTTTGCATAATATATTCATATGAATATGATGTGTCAACAAGAGAAAGTTCGTGAAAGTTTATTTATATTTATATCGCATAAATACGCGTATAAATGAACAGGTCATCACCGTCGCCCGGCTGACCCATCTACGAAACCTCAACCCGTGCGCTGTGAAGGTGTAGCCACTCGCGCCACAAGACTCGGCATGAGCCGATGCACATAGTCGGCGATCGGGAAGTCGAATGTGCCACGCAGATTGATACCTTCCAGCGACGTCGGGGCAATGCTGCGCAGGTGTTCGGGCAACACGGACTGGTTGCCGAGCTTCTCGATCGTGTCGAGTGCGCTTTGCATATGTCGCGTATCACGCCATGACGGCATTGGTCAGCAACGTCAGCGCCGAGGAAACAGCCATCATCGAGTGGCGGTGACGCGTGAGTTCGACGGGAATCTTGCCCTGGTGAATGGCACGCTGCACGTTGTGGACCGCCTCGCCGCGATTGAGCGCGTGCTGCAGTTCGCTGCGAAATGTCGGGACGGTGAAGTAGTCGATCAGAAAGATCGTCCGAAAAAGCCGTCCGAGATGGACGCCGCCATCGTAGAGCGGTTGACCCCGTGCAGCGGAGCCAAAGCGCGCAAGCGCTTGCACAGCCGTGCAACGGCCGCTTTGCACCGAGGCGGCCACCCGTACCAGACCATCATAGATTGTATCGATGGCGTCGAGACGGACGTCGCAATCGGTAATCGCAGCCAGATCCGCCGGTACCAGGAAGTCGACCGGGAGATACAGTCGGCGGTCCCGCAGATGAGCGAGCCGCGGGCAGAGGTCGAAGCCCAGCAGCCGCGAGTGGCTCATCGCGAAATCGGTATACCCATGCGTATCCACGGCAAGCATCGCCACGTCGTCGGTACTGCTTTGCCGGATCACACCTTCGATTGCGACGCCCGCCTGCCGCTCGTTGAGTACGATCGGCTGGTCGTAGAAGATACCCCAGCGATCGCGCACATGCGTATACATGCCAATCGACGCGGTGCGCCGTCGCGAATCGGCGCGTGCCTGCCAGACTGTTTTCGTCGTTTCCAGCGACATCATGTCCGACGACGCAAAATCCGCCCGACCCCAGTGCTGGGCGATCGGATGCCGGTGCATGAATTCGAGCACAGCATCAGCGGCCTGACGCAGCATCCGCTCGTCCGCGATGCGACTCATCATCTGGCGGATCGCGGTCGCCGACAGTTCGGGCACCATGCGGGCGATATCGGCGGCGGACATCGACGTGCCGTGCGCGAGAACCGCGGCATAGACCATCAGCAGTTCGGTGCGGGGACGCGGCTCCCGACCCAGCAGTATCCAGCTGAAGCGCACGGTGCTGTCGACTTCGAGAATGATCCTCGGCAACTGCCCATCCGGGCGCGGGGCAAAAATCGCGCGGCGCAGCGACTCGAGCGCCGCGTCGTGTGGCTGGGCGTTGAGCGGGCCAATATGGACTGCATCATCAACGCGTACCTCGGCGCGCGCCACTGCTTCGCGAAGACGCTCCAGACCGGCATTGAGATGCTCGATGACGGACTTGAGAAATTCCTTCGGGTCTTGCGGCAGTTTCAGGTGGCCGTAGTAATGATTGCGTCTGGCCTGCCACTCGTCGTCCGGAATCAGCAGCGTGGCCTGACTGCGGAAATCGAAGCTGTGCTCGACATAGACCGAGCCGTTGCGCAAGGCGACGCGGAGTGCGAAAAGGGTTGCCCATTCGAAAGCGAGCAGCGCCTGGGTTCTATCTTTGTTCTCGATCTTTCGCTGCCAGGCCCGGCCGAGCTGGATGGCCGTGTTCGTCGGCAGCTCGACGGATCTGCTCGCATAGAGGCCACGCAGCAGCGTGAGCGCCTCGATAACCGGATGCGCGGTCTGCGCTTCGAATGGCAGCGTCAGCAGTCGGGCGAGCATCGCGCGAGCCACGCGTCGTTTCGATAGCAGTTGCGAGCGAACCAGGCTCGCGTGGCTGGGCGTCTCCTGTTTGAGCGCCGCATCAGCGAGCGCACAGAGTTGCTCGACCAGCTCGTCGTGCGTCAGACTTTCGTTGGTGGCTATCGCCCTGACGGCGGTGGCGAAGTCGTGTATCTGCGCCTTGTGGTCGGGCCGTGCGGCCACAACCCTGCTGTTGGCTTCGTTGAGGGCTTTGCGAATCCAGCGGCCGAGCATCGAAAGCAACTGGTCTGTCGCGGTACAGAGTGCGTACCGCATGAAACAGGCGGCCTCAAGCCGGCGAGACGACTGGATTCGCTTGCTGACCGATGGTTTGCGATGGGCACAGCGCCGCGCGAAGTGCCGCACGCTTGCTTCATTGCACGCCGCTGGCCAGTTGCCGTGTACGCCAAGTTCGACGAGTCGTTCAATCTTGCGGAACAGTTCGCTCATCTGATGCGTCGAGTTGCGCAGCGGCACTGACCACAGCCATTGCTGCAGGCTCGCAGCCGATCCGTGCGGCTGCGGCAGGAGGCTTCCCCAGCGATCAAGCGTCGCTTCGCTGAATGCGTGAACGAGGCTCCCGGTTAGCGTCGTTTCGACGTCTCGTGCGGCCTGCACAAGCAGGGGCGTGAGCGCGCGGTCCTGCTGGATCAGGATGCAATGTTCATAGAGCCAGCGCTTGAGCTCCTGCATGAGGTCGGCGCGATTCGGGCGCCCACCGAGCCGCTCCTTGAGCCAGCGCACGACATAGCGGCGCTGATGTTCGGCCATCGGCACGAAACCAAGCGCCTGATAGGCGATCACCTGATGGTCGAAGAGCGTGCGTTCGCGCGTTTCGTACAGGGTGCGCAGCGTACCGAGGTCTGGCGGCTCCATACCGAGGTGCTTGCCCAGATGGCTCCACAGGATCTGCGGCACATACTGGTACGCATCGAGTGTCGCGCCGGTCATGCGCACGAAGCCGATATGCAATGCAAGCGCCAGCCGGTACAGGGGGCCGCGGCGCGCGTTGATCATTGCCCGCGCTTTGGACGAGAACGTGAAGAACGTGGCGAGTTCAAACTCGCTGAGATCGCGCGGCATCCGCCGCTTGCCCAGATAAGCCAGTCGCCAGTGTTCCATCGTCGTCCGCTCCGGAAGCGAAAAAGGGACAGACCAGCCTAGCCTGGGAAAAATCGGAAATCAACAGACAATTGTCCGAATGCGCTGGGACCCGGCTGAGCACGAAACCCAAACAGCAACTGTTTGATTTATATAACTAAAATATTAAGGGCAGGCCGCTAGCCATTGTCGCGCCTGGATCGCGCTACCGTCGTAATCTGCACGGAAATCACGGGGATGCCCATTGCGGCCGCGATACACATCAACCACACGTTGCCGAGCTTGCGCCCCAGCCCGATGCTGAACGGCATGATGAGTAGCTCGATGAATGGCTGTATCCCGATGACCGCTCCCCGCACGGCGGGACTCAGCTTGAGCTGTTCATCCATGTAGATCAGCAGGAATCCGTACTTTATCGGCTCTCCTGCGTAGACCAGGACGAAGAGTCCGGTGAAGGCCAGCAGCGGAAGCTTAGCCCGTAGGCTCGGGTGACGTGCAGGCTCACTTGCCGACTCCCGTTCACGCTTGACGGTTGGATTCAGCGTTCCGAGCGGTGCGATCTGCAGCAGTATGCAGATCGCCGTCATCCAGAGCATCGGGCGCAGGCCATAGGTCGCCGCCACCCACGCGCCCAGGACAGGCCCGACGATCCATCCGCCGGTAAGCGCCATACGGATAATGGCAACAACACGGTCATTTGCGTGGTCGGGTCTGGCACTGAGTTCATCGTGGACAGCCGCGAAAATCTGCGAGGCGGTAGCGCCGGAAACGGCCAGCAAAGCGACCGCGATGATAAACGGCATCCAGATCGAACTGGAGACGGCGAGCCCTGCCCAACCCAGAAAGCCCGCCACAGCACACAGGCGAAAAAGACCAAGCCGATTGCCTGTGTAGTCGGAGTAGCGGCCAACGCAATACCCCGCAACCGGAGCGGCGAGACTGGTCAGGTAATAGAACCCGGCCAGGGGCAGCGAAGCCCCGAGTTCCCTCACCAGGAACAGCACGATTTGGGGTGCGGCCGCTGACGTGCCGAGACCTGACAGAAACATTGCAATCGTTGCGCCAAGAAAAAACCTCGAGGCTGCAACCTGACGCAATGCAGATGGACTACCGGTGCGGTCAGGCATCGTGACCGATTGACTACCGCTTGGGTCAGACATCGTGGAGCGAATCCCCAGGTCAGTTCCTGAATTTGCTTAGCAGCGACGGGCGATCCGCCGCGCAGGCTGGAGAGTATCGCAACCGCTTGCGGATTGCCAGGGTCAGGTAAAGCGGGTTCGTACAACCCATTACTCAGCGGGCCGCGTCTCCGGTGAGAACATAGGCGCCCCAAAAATACGGGTGACGATAAAGCTCGCCGTCCTTGCCGCTGGCCATGTCACGCTCCGTGCGCGCAAGTGCCTCGGCCTTCGACAGCGACGGATCGTCGGCATAGCGCCGGAATACGCCGGTTGTGATCTCGGTCGCCGATCGCGATTCGACGGCCCACTGGGTGACGAGCATCGAACGCGCGCCCGCCGCGAAAAATGCTCGGGACAACTCAGAGATTGCGTCCCCTGCCGTGCCGGTGACGAGTCCCGTGTTACAGGCGGACAGAACGACCCAGTCGGCGTTCAGCCGCAGCGTCACGATATCGTCCGCGGTAAGAATGGAATCGGGCAACCCGTTTCCCTCATAGGCCAGCGCAAGACCCGCCTTGCGCCATCCCGGCACTTCGCCCGCGACGATGCCATGAGTCGCAAACAGCACGACGCGAGCATTCGACATGTCCGTCTTCATGGCTTCACTACGCGAAGCCTCCCTCCCCCGAAGCACGCTCTTATCAGACGCGCCAAGCGTTGTGGCGATAGCGCGTGCCTCGGCCGTCGTCTCAGGCAACGGCGTCACGCGATGGTAGTCGAACGCGGGCGCACCGGTGTCGACGGGAAAAGCGCGAGCAGCCACGTGAGCGACCGGAACCTCGCCGCCGCCCGATTCGTGGCCGTCGAAGCTCGGGTCCGCGAAAGCGATCAGCGGTTCACTCGCACGTGTCGCCGGATGACTCCGAGCGAGTACGAGCGCAGAGGCGTTAGGGATGCGCACCGGCGTCGCCGTGCTGAGCCACCAGTTGGCGTCCGCGAGGCTCGACGCGGGACGCGTAGTCAGCACATCGAAGGGAATGCTCGCAAGGATCCCGCTCGTCCCGATGTACACCGTCGTCGCGCCGCGAAGGTCGTCCTGCACCGGCGCGATCAGCGCCTGATACAAACTTGCCGCGGCGCCGAGATTGAACCCGGCCGGGTCGCCCGGACGCTGGGGCGGCCCCCCTGCATCGAAGCCCGCTCGCAAGGCCACCACCTGCTTCGTGAGCGCGGCACGTGTCGCCGTCAGGCGGACCGCGCGAAACGCCCCACCCGGCCGCACCACGAACGCATAGCTCGCGTCGTGGCCCGCGTAAAAATCCACATAGACTTCGCCTTCGTGCAGCGCCTTGCCGAGGGCATCCGGTGTCGGGATCTCCGGCGACACAAGTTGGCGATAGAGCGGAAATTGCGAGGCGATCTGCTCGCGCAGACTGGAAAGTTTGCCGGTGGCGGCCTTGAGGGCTTCCTCTTCATGCTCGACATTGGCAGCGGCGTGATTTTGCTGGCCCTGGCTGTCCCCTGCCTTTTGTTCCTGCTCGACCCGGTTCGTCGCTCTTGAGAGCGCGACGCGCGCTGTATTCTGCGCGTAGCGCAGCGACTGCTCCTGCTCGATCAGCGCGCGCAGCCCCGGCGTCGACGCCGCGAGGCGCGCGGCGCCATCGGCCATCGCGCCCTGGGTGGCGTTCATATGGAACAACTCGGCGATCTGAAACGCGAGGACTTGCCCCTGCTCGCCTTCGTTCATCGCGTGGCTCATCGAAAGAGCCAGCGCGCCGTCCTCGTCGTAGGCTCCTCGGGTACCCGAATCGTTCCAGTCGTCCTGCGTGCCGACGAGCGGTTTGACGTAGCTGGCGACCTCCTGCTCGCTCACCTGGGCAGCAGGATCTTCCAGCCGGTACAGCATGTGCATCGCAGATTCGTACTTGTAAAACGGACTTTCGGGCCCCTGTCTGCGCAGATTTCCCGCCATTGCCGCCGCGATCCGCGTTTCGGCCTCCTGCCAGTTTCCGTGCGCGGCGAGTATCAGGGACTCGCGTTCGTCGGCGGTCACGGTATGAGCCACCGCGGGATTGACGCTTGCCGCGGACTCCCAGGCATTCGCGTCCGCCTGGTAATCGCCGATGCGTCCTAGCGCGAGCGCAAACATCAGACGCAGGCGCAATGCATCCGCATAGGTCCCGGAGTACGGCGCCACGTTAGCATTTCGCAAGCCCGTAATCGCAGCATCGATGGCCGACATCGCGCCGTCGTAGTCGTCGTTCGAGGCAAGCGCTATCGCCTGACCATGCTCGACCTCGGCGCGCTGCGTGGGACTCGCCTTCATGTCGGGCCGATTATCGATGTCCCAGCGCAGTTCGTTGGCGTAGCTCAACGCCTCCGTGCGGCGATTGTTCTGGACCATCAGGCGGATCAGTTCGGTGGAATTGTCGAGCAACTCGTTCAGCGCGGCCCGATGCCGTCGGACGCTGAGCGCCGGGTCGTTGAGATTGTGCCAGGCAAGCTCCTGACTTTCCCGGCGCTTCTGCAACGCGAGGTCATGCCGGTTCCGATAGCGGCGGGCGATTTCGGCTTCTGCGCCGAAGTACGCATAGGACGGCTCGTGCGGCAATGTCTCGAGCTCTGCCGGCGTCGTGTCGCGTGCAAGCGACTGCGCGCGGTCAAGCAGGCGCTCGCTACGCGCCACGTCGCCAGCGAGGGCGTACGCTACGGCCAGACCCGAAGCCGTGAGCGAGCGCCGCCCTGGCGAAATGCGCGAGTCATCGACGATCTGTTCGCGCACCCGCATCGAATCGATCACCATTCCGGCGCGGAAGTAATCGGATGCCAGTCCATCGAGCAACGCAAAACGCGCATCGCCGTCTGTGGTGTCGCCCAATTGACGGTGCACGTCCTGTTCGTGGTCGCGCAGCGTCTGTTGATCGGCCGTTCCAGCAGCCGACGCGGTGGCCGCGGATGCTGCGGCGGAATCGACACCCGGAGCGGTTTGCGACCATCCGTTCGACGCCCACGACAACACGGCCAGCATCAGCGGGATCGGCGAAATCAGAAGGTCCAGCCAACGGCAGCGCATCGCCATGCCCCTGTTTCCATAGGACCGGTTCGGCTTCGCGATGTAAGACGATCGTCAGCCGCTCGATTAACGCCTTGATTGAAGCAGCAGGATGGTCGGGATTCTAGGCGCAAGGCCACAAAGCCACCCATATTGCCGGATCGCCCCGCTGCCCCCTGGCGAGGCGCTACTTGGATTCGTCGGCGCCGCCGGAGCGCGGCCAGGGCTGCGTGGGATCGACGCTGGGATGGGGGCTATTCGGAAAGAGGCTGCGTGTCGCCGCTGGTGCAACGGCCTCGTCCGGGTTCGAAGCGGCGCCGCTTGCCGCGGATGCCGCCTGCGCATTCGCGGCGCTCGACGGCAGCAGCCCGCTCGTCTTGGGCGCCGCCTTCATGCTTGCCGATGCCGGTGTGCCGCTTTCCGCCGTCTCGCCCATCACGAGCGTCGACAGGCACAGCAGCGCGGGCAGCAAGACAAGAATGCCTGCGATGTGTTTCTTGACTATCATTATTTTGCTCCGCACGTACACGGGGGAACTATGGGACGCGATAACCATCCAGTCTGGGCGGTATACGACAAACTTCGCACTGCTCGGCTCAATGTCCGATATTACAGTGAACGACTGCGCCGTCTCGAACATCTGGATATGGCGATGGACCTGGCGCTCGTTATTGCGGCGCCGACCTCGGCGGTTGCCGGTTTGTGGTTTTTCAAAACGGACATAGGCAAGCACGTGTGGCAAGGCCTCGGGACGTTTTGCGCCTTCGTCGCAGCGATCCGGCCGGCGATTCAATTCAGACGAACGCTTAAAGCATACGAAATGACGATCGCGGCTTACCAGGCGCTCGAGTACGACCTGGAAACCATACGCCGCAAAGTCGAGCAGCGCGGGATTTACGACGAGGAATTGAAGGCGGATTTTTTACGCGCGCTTGAACGACAACGCCACATTGATATATCCAGTCCCGACAAGATCGCCAACTCACGGCTTCTGAAAACGTGCACGACGGCGGTACTCTCCGAAATGCCGTCGAGTGCATTTTTTATTCCGGAAAGGTAGCACGTCGGCGCAGTCGCTACGCTGATCGCAACGCCCTACCTCGCCGTTGACGCTCTTCCCCTGCCCTCTCAAGTCGGCGCTGCTTGCCGCATGCGCGTGAAGCGCATTGCAGACATCGCGCTCCGGCTTGCCGTCACTTACCTTAGGATGCCTAATGCTTTCAAAGGCTAGAAGAGAATAAAGACCGGCCCTGCCCCGGATATGAAACAATGTAAAACCGAAATCTCGTCAAGGAAAACCATGAACGTCCGCGAGCGCAACAATGTCCATGTCGACGGCGGTGGCGCTTCCACGGTGGTGTTTGCACACGGCTTTGGCTGCGACCAGACCATGTGGCGCTATCTCGCGCCTGGTTTCGGAAAACGCTACCGGACCGTTCTGTTCGACCTCGTAGGAAGCGGGAATTCTGACCTCTCCGCCTATGATTACGACAAGTACGGCACGCTTCACGGCTATGCCACGGACCTGCTCGAACTGATCGATGAGGTCACTACAGGGCCCGTTATTTACATAGGACATTCGGTCAGCGCAATGATCGGCATGCTGGCGGCGATTCGGGCGCCGCATCGGTTCACCGCAAACGTCATGGTCGGCCCGTCTCCCTGTTTCATCAACGACGGCGACTACATTGGCGGATTCACCCGCAGCGACATCGACGGCTTGCTGGAGACCCTCGAAAGCAACTACCTGGGCTGGTCCAGCACCATGGCACCGGTCATCATGGGCTCACCGGATCAACCCGAGCTTGGCGTCGAACTCACCAATAGTTTTTGCCGTACCGATCCCAACATTGCGAAGCATTTCGCGAAGGTCACTTTCCTCGCCGACCATCGCGCCGATCTCGCCCAGGTCACCACGCCCACCTTGATCCTGCAATCAAGCGACGATCTCCTCGCGCCGCTTTCCGTGGGTGAATTCATGCACCACGAAATCTCAGGCAGCACGCTCAGCATCGTGGACAACGTCGGACACTGCCCGCATTTGAGCGCCCCGTGCGCCAGCATCGACGCGACCGAGGCATTCCTGCGCGAGCACGGGCTTTGACAATGGACAGTCCGGGACGGTCCCTGCCTGCGATCGACGAGGCATACGATCATGCACCGTGTGGCTTGCTCACGACCACCATCCAGGGAACCATCGTCAGGGTCAACACAACCTTTTGCCATTGGCTGGGTTACGACGCCTTGGAGCTTGTCGAAAAACGCCGGTTCCAGGATCTGTTGACGGTCGGCGGCAAGGTATTCCATCAGACCCATTGGGCGCCCCTGCTGCAGATGCAGCGCTCAGTAGCTGAAGTCAAGGTGGACATCGTGCGCAAGGACGGCAAGACCCTGCCGGTTCTGATCAACGCTTCCCGCCGCCGCCACGATGGGATTGAACTCGACGAATTTGCCGCAGTGGTGGTTATTGACCGGCACCAATACGAGCGTGAGCTGCTGCTCGCCCGCCAGCAATCCGAGGCGGCGCTGGAAGCCAAACGCGCCGCGCAGCAGGCGCTGCAGGAAGCCGATCGCAGGAAGGACGAGTTTATGGCGACGCTTGCCCATGAGCTTCGCAATCCGCTTGCGCCCATGCGAAGCGTGCTCGAATTACTGCGGCCGAAGCCGTTCACGGACCCGCAAGTGCGGTGGTCGCATGACGTGCTCGAACGCCAGTTGACCCAGATGACGTCGCTGGTTGACGGTCTGCTTGAAGTGTCGCGAATCAGCGCAGGGAAAATCAGCCTGAAGAAAGAGCGGCTCGATCTGGCTACGGCCATGCAACTCGTGGTCGAGACGTCGCAGTCGCTGTTCGCGGCTGCCGGGCACCGTCTGGTGTTCGAACCACCATCGCAGCCGCTCATGCTCGATGCGGATCCCACCCGCTTGTCCCAGATCATTCAGAATCTGCTCAATAATGCCGCCAAATACACCCCTTCCGGTGGAACTGTCTGGCTGAGCGCAACACGCTCGGGCGACGACGCAGTGATCTCGGTGCGCGACACCGGCATTGGCATCGCAGCTGAAGACCTGCCGTCGTTGTTCGGGATGTTTGCGCAGTTGCCCTCCGGCATGAAGCATTCGCAGGGTGGCCTCGGAATTGGCCTGTCGCTGGTGCAGACGCTCGCGCAGCTTCACGCTGGAACGGTGTCGGCTGCGAGCGCCGGCGTGGGGCTGGGCAGCGAATTCGTGGTGCGGCTACCCGTCGCAGAGGATCAAATCACGCCACCTGCGATCGCGCAACCGGTGAGCCGTCCACGCAGCGCAAAGCAGCACCGGGTTCTGATCATCGATGACAACGAGGACGCCGCCACCAGCCTTGCGCTGCTGCTGGAATCCGAAGGCCACGACGTTCGCACCGCGCCCGACGCCAGGACCGGCCTGCGCCTGGCCGATGACTTCTCACCAGAGGCCATCGTGCTGGACATCGGTCTGCCGGATGTCGACGGGTATGAAGTTGCGCGGCTGATCCGGCAGCGGCCCGCGGGTCAGACCATCCTGATGATTGCGCTGACGGGTTGGGGACAGGATGCCGACAAGCAGGCAGCGAGGCACGCCGGCTTCGATTTCCATTTTACAAAGCCCGTCGATATCGACAGCCTGCTTGGGGTGCTGAATCAGCGTTAGCCCCTATTTTCCCCCTCCGCTGCGCCGCTTCTCCGTTCAGGTACGCGTCGTGCTTGTCTCCAGGTGCACGATGTGGAGAACCGCGATGAAACCGATGATGAACGCACTACGCTCGATCCCGAAGACGCTCGTGGCAGGCACCACGCTCGTCATGGCCAGCGCGGCCGTCGCGCAGGTCTACGTCCAGCCGCAACCGCCGCGGCCGCGGTACGAAGTGGCGGCGCCCGCGCGGACCTTGAGCCTTGCGGTCCCAGTCGGCTGGCAGGGCGACCATTACTGGGACGGCCACCGCTATTGGGGCCACGATGAATGGATGCAACACCATCCAAACGAGCGTGACCAGCAGAACGACCAGGCGCTCGCGCATCGCGAATAACGTTCTTCCCGGTTCTTCGCCCCAGTTGCCCTCGGCTTTTCTTCGACAAAAGTTGCAAACAGAATCCGACGCTCTCGTTCTACCAGCAGAGGAATCGACGTGTAGGGAAAGCGCAAGCTTGCTCCCCACCTCCGTCCTCCTCGCCAGCATTCGGGTTCAACACGCATCTCAGTCGAGGAATCGCCATGAATCCCAGACATCCCACGACCCGCTCTTTTCGCCCGCAGGCGGATGCATTGGGGTGGTTCGTCAAAGGCGCCCGGACCGCCTACGACTCGCTCGCGCCGGCTCGTAATGTGGCGATGACGCTTGGCGGCCTGTTACTCGTCGTGCTGACGCTCGTCTATATCCACTATTGCTGGAGGTCGGTCACGCTCATCGACCCCATCCCCGTTCCACCCGGTTTCGCCAGCTACGGGGTGTCCCCAGCCACCGCCCAGCAGCAGTTCAACGAGGACATGTTGTCGATTCTGGAATCGGCATCCAGCGTCATGCCGACCGAGATCCACCAGAACATCGTGGACGCCGGTCAGGATGACCTGCATCTGGAGATTCCCGGCACCGGATTGTCGGTCGACGATTTCGTGAAGGTCGCGAAGGCGTGGTCTCACCGCGATGGTCATATCACGGCGCAAATCATCCGCGAGGGAAAGTCCTTGCACCTGTCGGGCCGGGTCATTCGCCCCGGTGGAGAATCCCATCCATTCGATGCGGTGAGTTCAACTGGCAATCTGCAGGAGGTGATTGCGCTGGGCGCACAGGCTGCGATGGCTCAATACACCCCTTATGTGCTCGCCTCTTCAATCCTCGATAAAGCGCAAAAGGATTGCCTGAGCAACAATGCACCCTGTCAGTACACGGACGCAGCCAACGCATTCTGGAACGTCCTGCGCAGCGACTCAGTGGACGACACGGAGCATCTGCGCAAATGGGCTTATCTGGGTCTATCGAAAATTGCCGAAAACAAGCTGGATTATCTGACTGAGATCGAACACGCGCGCCGCGCCATCGCACTCGACCCGCACTTTTCCTGGGCACGCTACAACTGGGGTGTGGCGCTGGATGGCATGGGATGCCACGCCGAAGCACGCGAGAAATTCTCAGCCGTCATTCGCGACCGATACAGTTTCGCGGCGGGCCACAATGCGCTCGGCAGCCAGTACCTGAGCATCGCCAAAACACTTCCACAACCGGTGGCTTCGAACCGCCTGAAGATACCGCCGGAAGAAAATCCTGCGCGGCTTGCGCAGCTAGAGTTCGAAGCCGCAACCCGTCTCGATCCCCGTTACGGAGAGGCATTTATGAACCTTGGCGACGCGCTGCAAATTCAGGGGCGCCAGCAAGACGCGCTCACGCAGTTGCGTAATGCGGTCAGCGTCGATATCGGCAATGCGGGCAACGCCTACAAGCAGATTGCAAGCATCGAAAAACAGATGGGCAACGATGCAATGGCACGCAATGCGGATCAGGCCGCCGTTGCAAGCGATTGGGAAAATCGTTGGTGCAGGGGTTCGATTCAGTCCGGCGACGCCGTGGCGCACGGCTGTGGCTCGGGATTCACGAGTGTCGCGGTGCAAGCCTCGCTTCACAATGTTCAGGAGTGGCCCAAGGTGAGTTTCTCCGAGGCAGATTGCAAGCAGTACGCCTCTGAAGGCGGCCCTTGATCCTGAGCATCGTTGCCTCGACGAGTGGCGTGTCTTCCTGTCAATGAACGTGCAGACAAGCACGCAGATGTGCGCAGGCACCTACTCGCCCGCTACCTCCGGCATGATTTGCCCCATTTCCATCGCCTGGCTCGGTGGCACCTCCTGGACGCCAATCACGATCTGATCGTCAGGCGCGCCCGTCGCCGCCTGAAACACAGTCCAGAGACGTTGTAGCAAACCCCGCTTATATTCGGGCGTACGGCCGGTGCGGATGAGCAGCGTGAGCGCGGCGGTGGCGGCGGCCTCTCCTGCTGTGAATCCATTGCCCGGTGGATATTCCTGGAAGACCACATGCACCCAGTTCTTTGGCACACCGGAATACTCGGCATGCAGATCCGTCAGGTCGACCGCAAGCCTGGATCGGGCCTCGCTACTGAGTACGCCGTGCTGGGTAATCAAGGTGTAGAGCGGTATGAAAGCGCCTCCTCTATGGACGTCGTACGGGCATTCACGTTGGCAGCGGGGATAGCAGGCCTCCGCTTACCCGGAGACCCCGATCGTCTTTACGCCGCGTAGTTCTTCAGGATGCGCAGATCGGTCACGGAATACGCCATACCCAGCTGATAGCCCTTGCCAACCCGCACCGGCGCAATCAGATGCATCTCTTCGCCGGCGACTTCGGGCATCTTCAGTTCCGCCGAGCCGCTCCAAACATCCACGATCGCGAGATTATCCGTGAGCGACATGGTGAGTTCATCGACGGGCGGCTTTTCCTGAAGACCCGCTGCCAGTTGCGGAAAGTAACGGCGCACCGTGGTCGGCCGGTTGAAAACCGTCGTCGGGTCGGCGACAGGTTCTTCGAGCTGGATGCGCGCGGTCGCCAGTCTTTCGCCGTGCGCGGACGCACTGGCGCCAAAGCGGCTGCCCTTGGCAAGCGGTGCGGCGGCCAGGCTGGGCGCGGAGAAACTGCGGGTCTGATAGACGCTGGCGAGCTTCTTGGGAAAGCCTTGTGCCCAGCCGCGCGCGATGGCGGCGTCGTTATCCACGAAGATATACGGGCAGTAGTTGACCGGCACGCCGTCGTAGACGGCCTCCACCAGCACGAACGCCTCGCGGTATTGATAGCGCGCGGGGTCGGTCAGTTCGTCGTTGGAGCCGGTGAATTGCCAATCCAGAAACCAGAAGAAGGCGCGCCCGCCCGATTGCTCGTCGACCGTGACGCCTGGCGGCAAAAGTGCCGCAATCGCTTTCGGATCGGCCCAGTATTCGATGGCGAGACAGTCGCTGGAATAGTGCCACGGCGGCAACGTCGCCAGTGCGGACTTGCCCAGCGGAGTAACGGAAACTGAAAAGGCTTTAGACATTTCGTTTCGTCCTCGATGGGGGCGACCGGACGTCGCGACGAACCATTATTGTGCAGATCGCCCTGCTTCACTGCCTGGTTGTCGTGCACGGCCAGCTCGACGATCTTGCCGGAGCGGCGCAGCGAATCGGAGATGCCGTTCAGCGAATCGCCGACGACGCCAAAGATACGCTCGACGCCAGCATGCTCAAGCGTGGCGACCAGATAATCAGCTGCGGTGTTCATGCCGCACCTCCAGAGGGGTGAACGCGGGGACCCGGCTACCGGCGCTCAAGCCGGTGTGCCGTCGATGCGGTCATAGTGCCGCGCCCCGTCCACCCTCGCTGTTCAAATCGCACGGCCTGCTAGCGATTTAGCACGGTTCGAGGTGCCCCTCCTGCTTTGCGTGGCGCTCACCCAGCGTGCCGCCGGTTGGACGCAGACGGATCTGCGGATCGAGATGCTGCCAGGGCAGGTCCGCGGGGTCGGCGGCCATCGGTCCAGGTGACTTCGCCACGAGAATGGCTTCCGACATCGCCTGAAAGTCCGCCCGGAAGTGAACCGAACTCTTGTTGACGAGGATCTTCATCTGCTCCGGTTCAATCCCGGCCACCCGGTAGAGGTTGCGGTCGAACATCTGCAACTTGATGCTGCTGACGGCAATTCTCACCCCATCGATGCGCAGGCAGGCCACCGGCCCGAGTTCGCCGCACATGCCGTTCATCATCGGACCGTCGAGGCGAAACCGTCCGTCCGAGAGATGTTCCACTTCGAAGCGGCCAACCAGCGGTTCGTCGCCCGGCACGCCCGAGCCGCCCGCGAGCGCCAGTTCGATGGTCGCGCCCACGCCGGCCCGATGCGCCTGGGCCGCAGCGTCAGCGTCCCAGATCAGGCCGACCGCCGCGTCGCTGGCGCCATGGCGCAACAGCGCCCGGACCATGCCCATGGTGTTCGAATCGCCGCCCACGCCGGGGTTGTCCTGCGTATCGGCGATGATGACCGGCTTCTGCGCCCCGCGACCCAGTTCGACCGCCTGCGTGACGGCCTCATCAGGCGTCAGGAACGGGACTTCCCAGTGGGGTTCGTCCGCCACCATCTTCGTGAACAGCGCATCGACTGCGCTCGTCAAGGCTGCCTCGTCGAAACCGTAGCCCCAGATCACCGGCCCGCATTCGGGGAAGTCGGCGGCCGGGAAGCCCGGCGCAAAAGAAAGCGACAGGTTCGGGCCCTGCTCGTACGCAGCAAGCTGGTCGTACACGCCACGCGCCGGTTCGACCAGCGTGCACATGCCGTTTACCGGAATCAGGAACGGAATGCGACGCGCCATGCGGTGCAGCGGACGCGCATCCGCGAGCAGCGTTTCGAGCACCGCGTACGCCCGCGAACCGGTCTCGGCCATATCGACGTGCGGGTAAGTGCGATAGGCGACCAGCGCGTCGGCATGCTCGAGCATGCGTTGCGTCACGTTGGCGTGCAGGTCCAGCGAGACGACCACCCGCATGGACGTTCCGACGATCGCGCGGACCCGTTCCAGCAGTTCACCTTCGCCGTCGTCGACGTGCTCCGCCACCATGGCGCCGTGCAGATCCAGATAGATAGCGTCGAAGCCGCCCGCTTCGACGGCAGCGAGGATCTCGCCGGCGATGCGTTCATACGCATCCTGCGTGACATGCGCCGAGGCACTCGCCCCGGCCCAGATCACCGGAATCAGTTCGTGGCCTGCAGGTTCGGCGTCCTTGATGAAGCCGCCAATCGGCACGTTCACATCGCGCAGATTCATGACGTCGAGGCCGCGCGTCAGCGGTGGAAAGCCCTCTCCCTGCACGAAGCTCGCATAGGAAGCCTTGGTCGGTGCAAACGTATTGGTTTCATGCTGGAAACCGGCAATCAGGATTTTCATTTCAGTGATGTCCTTCTGGTCAATAGCGCAAAATTGAAGCGAGGTAGTTCGGATTCCGTACTAAATGGAGTCGTCGAGCGTGGTTTTCGTCGGACCCGCGCCGACGCCCGGCGTAGCGGTCACGCCTTGTTCGGGTCGCCGGTTGACGAGTATCAGGAAGGCTGCAAGCACCGGCATGCAGGCCATCAAGAAGATGCCGAGATGCAGGTTGCCGGTTGCCGTTTTGGCCCAGCCAATCACCGCCGGCCCCCAGAATCCGCCAGATAGCCCGATGGTGTTGATCAGCGCAATGCCGCCCGCCGCCGCCGGACCCTTGATGTACTCGGACGGAATCGCCCAGAACACCGTGTACGCCATCCACAGCATGGCCGTGGCGAGCGTCAGCAGCACCAGCGAGGCGCCGAGATGGCCGTCGGTGAAGAGCGATGCAATCAGCAGGAGCGCGCCGGCGAAGGCCGGCACGGCGCAGTGATAGCGTCGTTCGCCGAGCCGGTCCGAGCGGCGCCCCGCGTAGTACATGCCCAAAGCGGCTGCCATATAAGGAATGGCCGCGTACCAGCCGAGTTTCACGGTATCGGTCACGCCTTGTGTTTTCAGCAGCGTCGGAAGCCAGAAACTGATCGCGTAGATGGGAAAAATGATGCAGAAATACGCCAGCGCCAGGACATAGACGCGGAGGTTACGCAGCACCTTTCCGAACGAATGGTCGCGCGCCGCCGTCGTACCGGTTTCCCGTTCGAGCAGGCGCTTTTCTTCGGCATTCAGCCAGGCCGCGTCGGCGGGCCGGTTCGACAGCACGAACAGCGTGAGAATCCCCAGAGCGATGCAGGGCAAGCCTTCCACCAGAAACATCCATTGCCAGCCGGCTAGCCCACCGACGCCCGCAAAGCTCGACATCAGCCATGCGGAAAGCGGCCCACCCACGATGCCACCCAGCGGACCGGCGATGAAAACGATGGCAATCGCCCGCGCCATGCGCGTCGGACCGTACCAGCACGATAGGTAATAGATCATGCCGGGCGCGAAGCCGGCCTCGAAGATGCCTAACAGGAAGCGCATGCCGTAGAACATCGGCACATTGCGCACGAACAGCATGCACGCCGAAGTGATGCCCCACAGGATCAGGATGCGGCTGAAGGTCTTGCGCGCGCCGACCCGCGGCAACAGCAGGTTGCTCGGCAACTCAAACAGTACATAGCCCAGGAAGAAAATCCCCGCGCCCACGCCGTACGCGGCGTCGGAGAAGCCGAGGTCGCTTTGCATCTGCAGCTTGGCAAAGCCGACGTTGACCCGGTCCATATAAGCAAACATGTAGCAGGCGAGCAGGAATGGCAGGAGTCGCCAGTTGAGCCGGCGGTAGAGCGCTGCGACGGGGTCCGTCGCGGTGAGGGTCGGTATGGCTGCCATGCTCGTCTCCTGGTGTCAGGTGGCTGTCCGCCGTGTGTGTTTCACCATGTTGTCCGGGCAAAACCCACCTAGCAAGAGCAACTAAGTTCACATATCGTTGTTCTGTGAGCAACGGAACCGGTCGAGGGTGGTCACCATGCGGGAAATCAACCAGCAGCGCCTGCGGTATTTTCATGAAGTGCTGGCCCACGGCACGATCCGCGGGGCCGCGGACAGCCTGAATACGTCGCCGTCGGTGATTACCCGGCAGATCAGGCTCTTGGAGGAAGAACTGGATACGCTGCTGTTCGAGCGCCAGGCCCGCGGCGTCAAACCGACGGAGGCCGCCGCCCATCTGCTCGAGTTCTGGCGCGGCTATCGCTCGCAACAGGAAAAACTCGAAGACCAGTTGCACGCGCTGAAAGGGTTGCAACAGGGACACGTGCAACTGGCGGTGAGCGAGGGCTATGTCGACATGCTGGTGACCGAGGTGCTGACGCCGTTTTGTGCGCAGTACCCCAAGCTCGATGTCGGGGTCGAGATTCTTCCCGTCGACGACGTACTCAACGAGGTGGCCGAAAGTCGTGCGCACATCGGTCTTGCCTACAACCCGCCGCCGGACCCGCGCATCGAATATCGCGCGAGTGCGTCACAGCCCATCGTGTTGCTGGTTCGCCCCGAGCATCCATTGGTCATGCGAGGCGGACCGGCGAGCGTGGCCGACCTGCTCGCCTATCCGCTCGCCGTCATGCCGCCCACCTTCGGCATCGGCCAGGCGGCGCAGATGCTGGCGTTTGCCGAGAACATCGAGATTCGGGCCACCCTCACCACCAACTCGTTGACCGCGCTCAAACGCTTCGTGGCGAGCGAGAATTTCGTCACGCTGATTGGCGAATTCGCGGCGTATCGGGAGCTTGCGTCGGGAGAGCTGACCATCGTGCCGATCGATCACCCGTTGTTTCAGGGCACCAAGGCGAGGCTGCTGGTGAAGGCGGGACGGCCGCTGGTCGCGGCCGCGCATGAACTGCTTGAATGGCTGCTGCGTCGCATGTCGATATTCGCCCATGGCAAACCGACACACCTGGAGCAGGCGCCCTGATCAAGGCATTGAATTGATGCGCACCGTGTAGCGCACGTGGGTGACACGCGCAACGCGTGAACGGGCTTTTCAGCGGCCGTTCACACGTCATTCATACAGCACCCGCTTATTGCCCTTTACTTCGCCCACTGCGACAACTGCGCGAGGCTTTCCTGCAACTCCCGCTCGAGCTGCGCGAACAGTTCGGCCGCAGGCAACGACCTCGCAAGCGCCGCGGCCTGCCCTGCCCACTGTGCGCCGTAGCCAAACTCGCCCTGCGTTTTCGCGGCTGCGTGAAGCGCCTTTCCTGCGTCGTAGGCGATCGGATACGCCGGTGACTTCGGTGCGTCCGCGCGGGTGCCGAGTTCCGTGAAGCGGTTCACCATGCTGCGCGCCACGCGGCCGGAAATCGCCGCGGTGAACGTGGTGCGACGCGCCGCATCACTGAGTATTGCCCGGCGGTAACCATCGTCGATCGATGTTTCCGGGCAGGCAACAAACGCCGTGCCCAGTTGAGCCGCCTGCGCGCCCAGTGCAAGGGCTGCGGCAATGCCCGCACCATCCATGATGCCGCCCGAGGCGATCACCGGTACATCGAACTCCTTGACCAGCAGACGCGTCAACGCAAACGTGCCGAGCCGGTCGTCCGTCGCCTCGGGATCGAACACGCCACGATGGCCGCCCGCCTCGATACCTTGCGCGACGATCGCGTCGACCCCCGCAGCGACCACCTGCGCGGCATCCTGCAGATTGGTTGCCGCGCCGACCAGTTTGATGCCCGCGTTTCTGAGTTTCGCCAGCGCTTCGGCAGACGGCAGGCCAAAGTGAAAACTGACGACGGCCGGCTTCTCTTCGAGGAACACCTCGAGCATCGCATCGTCCACCACGAAGCTCGTATAGATCTCGGACAGCGCCGCCGGCGGCGTCGCACCGTATTGTTCGAATTGCGGCGCGAGCCAGTTCAGCCATTGACGCTCGAGCGCCGCGTCGGCGGTCGCAGGGCGGTGACAGAACACGTTGATGTTGAATGGCTTCGACGTCAGCGCGCGGGTCTGCTCGATAACGTTGCGCGCGGCGGCTGCGTTCATGGCGCCGACGCCCAGCGAGCCGAGGCCGCCGGCATTCGATACGGCGGCGGCCAGGGCCGGTGTGCTCACACCCGCCATAGGCGCCTGAATGATGGGTTTTTCGATGCCCAACACGCGCAGCAGCGCGCGGTTGTCAGTCTGATGGGTCATGTTGAATCCTTTTCACATACGGGTAACCAGTCGCCATCCACGCGGCATGGCGACCGAGGCACCGCATTCCTGCGGCGCCGGATTATTTCGCCGTCGGCATCGCAAACTCCGCGCCCTTTTCGGTGCTTTCGGGCCAACGTTGCATGATCGACTTCTGCTTGGTGTAAAAGCGTACCCCTTCTTCGCCGTACGCGTGCGTATCGCCAAACAGGCTGCGCTTCCAGCCGCCGAAACCGTGCCATGCCATCGGCACCGGAATCGGCACATTGATCCCAACCATGCCCACTTCAATACGGCGGCCAAATTCGCGGGCCACGTGACCGTCGCGCGTGTAGCACGCCACGCCGTTGCCGAACTCGTTGGCGTTGATGAGATCGACAGCTTCGGTGAAATCCTTCACACGCACGCAGGCGAGCACCGGGCCGAAAATCTCGTCCTTGTAGATGCGCATTTCCGGCGTGACATGGTCGAACAGCGTGCCGCCGGTGAAGAAGCCGTCTTCGTGGCCCGGCACCTTCAAACCGCGACCGTCGACGACCAGCGTGGCGCCTTCCTCGACGCCATGTGCAATGTACCCTTCAATGCGTTCGAGCGCCTGGCGCGTGACAATCGGGCCCATCTCGGCATCGGGTTCCATGCCGTTCTTCACCACCAGCTGGCGGGCGCGCTCGGCCAGCCTGGGCATGATCCTGTCCGCGACGTCGCCCACCAGCACCGCCACCGAGATCGCCATGCAGCGTTCGCCGGCCGACCCGTAGCCCGCGCCGACCAGCGCGTCGATTGCCTGATCGAGGTCGGCGTCGGGCATCACGACCATGTGATTCTTCGCACCGCCCAGCGCCTGCACGCGCTTGCCATTCTTCGCGCCGGTCTCGTAGATGTAGTTCGCGATCGGCGTCGAGCCGACGAAGCTCACCGCCTTGACGTCCGGATGCGCCAGCAAGGCGTCCACCACCACCTTGTCGCCCTGCACCACGTTGAAAACGCCATCGGGCAAACCGGCCTGCTTCAGCAGGTCAGCCATGAACAGCGAAGCCGACGGATCGCGCTCGCTCGGCTTGAGAATGAACGCGTTGCCGGCTGCAATGGCCACCGGGAACATCCAGCACGGCACCATGCACGGGAAGTTGAACGGCGTGATGCCGGCCACCACACCCAGCGCCTGACGGGTGGTCCAGTTGTCGATGCCGGTCGAAACCTGCTCGGTATAGTCGCCCTTCAGCAGTTGCGGAATGCCGCAGGCAAATTCGATCACGTCGATACCGCGCGAGACTTCCCCTTGCGCATCGGAAAACACCTTGCCGTGTTCTGCCGTGATGATGGCCGCCAGTTCGTCGCGGTGCTTGTTCATCAATTCGAGGAAACGCAGCATGACCCGCGCGCGGCGGATCGGCGGCGTGTCGCTCCACTTCGGAAAGGCAGCCTTCGCGCTCGCGACGGCGGCATCCACGTCCGCGGCCTCGCCCAGCAACAGCGTGCGCGGGCGCGCGCCGGTAGCGGGGTTGAAGATGGGCTGGCTACGGGTACCGTTGCCGGCGACCCGCTGACCGTGAATGAAATGGCCGACGTCCGCGTTGTCGTTGAAGGCTTGCATGGTGTCTCCTGGTGGTTGATCCGGCTGTGCCCTCAGTCTAGAACCGGCTGCCACATATGCAAAGACGCTATCATTGAACTCATTGTTTCCTGTTGTGAACAATTAATGTATGGATAACGAAAAAATCGAAGGTCTGTGGGTCCATCTGCACTGGCTGGCCATCCTCGCGGAGCAAGGCAGCTATACCGCGGCGGCTTCGCGACTGGGCGTCAGCAAGGCGGCGATGAGCCAGCGTATTTCCGAACTGGAGCGCGCCGCGGGCATCTCGCTGGTGCAGCGCACCACGCGCAGCGTGCGTTTGACGGAGGCCGGCCAGCGGCTGGTCGAGGACACCCGAGGCCATTACGAACAGATCGCCAGCAGTTTTTCCAGCGTCAGCGAAATGGCCGGTGTCGCACGCGGCCTGATTCGGGTCACCGCACCGGTCGCCTTTGCGCGGCAACGCCTCGTGCCCGAACTGCCGGCGTTTTTACGCGCCAATCCCGAGGTCAGAGTGCAACTCGAGGTATCCGACCGGCTGGCCTCGCTGGCCACCGAGGGTTTCGATCTGGCGATCCGCCATAGCGCGGAAGCGCCCGACACCCATGTTGCGTGGAAACTCTGCGCGACCCACTCGGTGATCGTGGCGACGCGCGCCTATCTGCGCAAGCGCGGCACGCCTGCTACGCCCGAAGATCTCGCTGCGCACGACTGCCTGTTCTATCCGCGTGCGACGGGCGGCGGGATGTGGTCGTTTGAACGCAGAACGGCACGCAAGACCGTAAGCGCCCCGGTCACCTTGCCGGTCAATGGACCGTTTTGCGCCAACAACAGCGAAACGCTGCGCGATGCGGCGCTCGATGACCTGGGCATTGCGCTTCTGCCGGATTTCACGGCGCAGGCCGCCGTGCGGGCCGGCAAACTGATCGAAGTGTTGCCGGAATGGCGCGTGACCGGCGCATTCGCGGAGCAACTGTACGTGCTGCGGCCCTACGCGTCGCATGTGCCGCGCGCCGTGAGCCTGTTCGTCAGCTATCTGCGGGACAGCTTCGCGGGGGGATTCCCGCTGTAATGCGGTGCGCCAGGTGCGACTTATTCCTCGGCGTTACAAGTGTTTGTCCGCGCCGGGTATTCGAACTTGACGTCAATGGGCCTAGATTACGCATCTATCGGAGCCACAGCGGCCCGAGCGGTGAAAAAGCCGAACTAATCTATTCTGAGGTCAAGCATGAGCACGTCAAACAAAGTCGTCGTCGTTACGGGTGCATCACAAGGTATTGGCGCTGAAGCCGTCAAGGCGTTCCGCCAGCGCGGTTACAGCGTGGTAGCGACCGCGCGCAGCATCAAGGCATCGGAAGATCCCAACATCCTGGCCGTGGCCGGTGACATCGCCGATCCGGCAACCGCTCGCCGCGTCATCAGCGAAGGTGTGGCGCGTTTCGGCCGCATCGACACGCTGATCAACAATGCAGGCATCTTCATCGCCAAGCCGTTCACGTCGTACTCGCCCGAAGATTACGCCGCGATCACCGGCGTGAACCTGAGCGGTTTCTTCTACATCACGCAGCTCGCGATCAACGAGATGGAAAAGAACTCGAGCGGCCACATCGTCACGATCACCACGACGCTCGCCGACTCGGCGATCGAAGGCGTGCCGTCGGTGCTGGCATCGCTCACCAAGGGCGGCCTGAACGCAGCGACCCGCTCGCTGGCCATCGAATACGCCAAGCGCGGCATTCGCGCCAACGCCGTGGCGCCGGGCATCGTCAAGTCGCCGATGCACGCCGTGGAAACGCATGCGGCACTCGGTGCGCTTCACCCGATGGGCCATATGGGCGAAATGCACGACATCGTCAACGCGATCCTGTATCTGGATTCGGCACCGTTCGTGACGGGCGAAATCCTGCACGTCGACGGCGGCCAGAGCGCCGGTCACTAAGCCATCAGCAAGCGCTAGCCGTTACGGGGCGCTGATAGCAGCCGCCCCGTTCATCCACAGGCTCAAGGAGAGCACCATGCCTATCGTGACGATTCAGGTCACCCGCGAAGGGACGCAGCCCGGTACCGACTCGGTCACCGCCGAAGAGAAAGCTCAACTCATCAAGGGCGTCAGCCACCTGCTGCTCGACGTGCTGAACAAGCCGCTCGCAGCCACTTTCGTGGTCATCGAAGAGGTGGAGAAGGAGAACTGGGGTTGGGGCGGATTGCCGGTCGACGAATATCGCAAGCAACTCGCAGCGAAATAAGCGCTAGAACGGCGCTAGCGCCGTTCGACGATTACGCGGCGGCCATCAAGGCGCCAGATCCCGTGCGGGCGACGTCGACGAAAGCCTGCATCGCGCTCGACACGTAGGCATCGTGGCGTCGCACGAACACGGTGTCGACATGCGCCTTCTCGGGCGCAATGGTGTGGATCGTCACCAGATCCTGCTGGGCCGCGTTGGCCACTACGCCGCGCGGCAGCAGCGTAACGCCCATCCCCGCCCCCACGCAGGCGACGATCGCGTCCAGCGAGCCGAACTCGAGCGGCGTGGCGGTGACGATCCCCATTTCAGCAAGCAGTGCCTCCAGCCGCTGACGGTAGGAGCATCCCAGCCGGACCACGATGGTGCGCAGATCCGGGACCGAACTCAGCGATTCGAGTGAGTGGATTGCGCGCGGCGTGACCAGCACCAGTTCCTCGTGAAAAATCGTTTCGCTGTGCAGGTCGGGATGGTCCACCGGTCCAGCGACGAACGCGCCGTCGAGACGGCACGCCGCCACATCTTCCGTCAGACCGCAACTGGTGCCGGTGGTGAGCGACAGGCGCACCTGCGGATAGAGTCGCGCAAAGTGGCTAAGGATCGGCGACAGCCGCAATGCCACGGTGGTGTCGAGCGTTCCCAACGTGAGCGTGCCGTTAGGCGAACCTTCGTCGACGGCGGCGAGCTTCGCGTCGGTGACCAGCTTGGCGATGCGCGCGGCGTACGGCAGCATGCGCTGCCCAGCCGGTGTCAGGCTCACGCCGCGCACGTTGCGGTTGAAAAGCGCCACGCCCACTTCGCGTTCCAGCGCGCGGATGCGCGCCGTCACGTTCGACTGCACGGTATGCAGTTCGCTAGCTGCCTTGTTCATGCTGCCATGACGGGCAACGGCTTCGAAGACCTTGAGGTCGGCAACGTCCATGCTGTGTACCTTTGCGAAACGACTCGAACCCGGACGGGCCGGCTGCTATCCAACGCCTGATGAATCGCGCATTGGTGCGACGACCCGACGCTACCGCCCGACTATCCAACCCACCGCACGATTCATAAAAACCGGCGGCAAATCGTACACGTAATGCGAAGCCGCCGCTGGCCGCACGTCACAGCCGCGGCCAGCGGAGCCGCACGCAAGCGGGTGTCAAATGGGCGTCAAGCGAGTGTCAGGGTGACGTCGACGTTGTTTCTCGTGGCATTCGAATACGGGCACACGACGTGCGCCTTGTCGATCAAGGCCTGCGCCGCTTCGCGATCCATGCCGGGCAGCGAGATCTTCAGATCCACCTTGATGCCGAAACCATTGGGAATCGTACCGATCCCCACGCTCCCCGTCACCGAGGCATCCGCCGGGACCGCGATCTTGTCGCGCGCGCCGACGAATTTCATGGCGCCGATAAAGCACGCGCTATATCCCGCCGCGAAGAGTTGCTCGGGATTGGCGCCATCCCCTCCGCCACCGCCGAGTTCCTTCGGGGTCGTCAGCTTAAAATCCAGTCCTGACTCTTGCACCACCGCACGGCCGTCGCGGCCTCCGGTGGCCGTTGCATGGGCGGTGTAGAGAACCTGTTCAAGTGACATGTGCAGCTCCTTCGGGGTTGGACAAGGTAGCAAAGTATCGAGGTATTGCGCCCGGCATGTGCAGGATACGCAAAGACGCAGGCACACGCGCTGTGTGTCCTGCGAGGGCGGTATGCACCGCTCTCCCGCTATTCAACACTAAATACCCGAAGACACCAACCTGAAGGTCAACCGCGCGAGCCGCGCCAACACGGCTGCGCGAATCCAGCGAACTTCAATGAAACGAGTCACGCGAGCCAGACAGACTGTGCGTGTCCATCCAGTCATACGATTCCGTGTGGTGGGCCCAGGCCCAGTTGCGGGTGGGCTGCTGGGCTTTCTGCACCGCTGGCGCAACCTGCGCGACAGGTTGAATTTCAGCGACGGTATCTTGCAGGCTGCCATCGCGGCCGGTGTTGCGTGAGTTCGATGCTTCGTATTTCATGATGTTTCCTGTTCGATTAGTGCTGATCGCGCATCAATCCTGCTCGACGAGTTCTTCACGTAACGACGCGGCAACCAGTTCGGAAAACCGCTCCAATGCGGCAACCGAGCCATGCACCGTGCGGTATTCCTGGCGGCCAATCCGGGCGTCGAGGGTGACCGTCATGCCCGACTGACGGGCCAGTTCGAGGATGTCCATCTGATGCTCCACGTTACGGAATCACGCCATGGGTCAGAACGTCGATGCGCGTGAAGGGTGAGTCCACGCTTTGCATTCTATGGATTGCGCACAAGACATCAACGCAGTAGCCGCTAATTCACTGTTATCAATTCCCGCACAATCGGGCGGACGGTCGGGCTCGGCATGGGCTCGGACCGCCCACCCCATGAAGCGACATGGATTGAACCGCTCACTGGAAGAATGTCTTCCGTCACGAGCGGATTCTCTCCCGAAGTGGTTCAATTTAGACTTCGTCCATCTTCGCTGCGCTGAGGTTGCAATGAATCAACCTGCTCACTCCCTGTTGAGCCCAGTCCCTCGGCCGGCGTCGCCCGCTTCGCCGTCTATGCCGAGTTACGCCGAACGCAACGAACATCACTGGAAGCGCAATCTCGCGGTCTGCGTCTTCGGGTCGTTTACCACCCTCGTCAGCCTGAGCATGCTGTTGCCGTTCCTGCCGCTGTATGTGCGTCAGCTCGGCGTCGAATCGACCTCGGCCGTGATCCAGTGGTCGGGCATCGCCTTTGGCGCGACCTTTCTCGGCACGGCGGTGACCGCGCCGCTGTGGGGGCGTCTCGCCGACCGCTACGGCCGCAAGCCCATGCTGGTGCGCGCCGCGCTCGGCATGGCGGTGGTGATGTCGCTGATTGGCGTCGTGCATTCGGTGCATGAACTGGTGGCGCTGCGTCTGATCGCCGGACTGGTGGGCGGCTACTCGTCGGCCTCGACGGTCATGGTCGGTTCGCAGGCGCCCCGCGCCCGTGCCGGCTGGGCGTTGGGGATACTGTCCACCGGCGCGCTCGCAGGCAATCTGGTCGGACCGTTGGTCGGCGGTCTGCTGCCGGGATGGATCGGCATTCGCGGCACCTTCTTCGCCGGCGGGGCCATGATCGCGGTAGCGGCTTTGCTCACCATCGTCCTCGTGAAGGAAGACTTCAATGCCGCCGATCACGCCAGGCACCGCGCCCGCGCCTCCAGTGAAGCGAGTACCGCCGTCAGGCGGACCAACTACGTGGTGGTGGCGGCGTTGCTGATTACCGCGATGATGGTGCTGCTCGCGAACATGTCGATCGAACCGATCATCACCGTGTATATCGGCTCGCTGGGCGTGCCGGCGGGACATCTCGCGCGGATCGCGGGCGTGGTCATGGCCTGCTCGGCGTTGGGCAGCATGTTGACGGCGGCGCGGCTCGGCGCGCTGGCGGATCGTATCGGCGGCTGGAATGTGATCGCCGGCTGTCTCGTGGCGACCGGTCTCGTGATGATTCCGCAGGCCTTCGTCACCCACTGGTGGCAACTGGCCGGCTTGCGCATGGTGATGGGCATGACCCTCGCCGGATTGCTGCCGTCCATCGCCAAGCTGGCCAGAAGCTCGGTCGACGAAAGCCGGACAGGCCAGATGCTCGGCTATCTGCAATCGGCCCAGTTCAGCGGCCAGGTCGTCGGTCCGCTGATTGGCGGGCAGATCGGCGTGGCGCTCGGCTTGCACTCGGTGTTTTTCGTGACCGGGTCGTTGCTGCTGGCCTGCGCGGGACTCGCGCAATGGGCGCGCAAATCCTGAAGCCCTGAAGCAGGAAGGAGCGGCCTACGACGCCGCTCCGTTTCCGGATCCCGCCCGTGCCACCTCACGTGGCCGTAACAAGGCACTCGCCGTTACGTAGCGACGCCCGCTCACGCTAGCGGCGCCGTTTTATTCCCTAGCCCGCAAACGCCCGCCCCATTTGGCGCGGCGGCCTACGCCGCGTTGTCCGTCTGCCCCGTTGCAAAGCTGGCACGGTCCCTGCAATAAAGCCTGCATAGACCGAGCGCCGGCGTGCTTCACCGCCCGCACTCATCGATTAACTGGCCAGGCCAAGGCCACCCCTCTACGGACAATACGATGATTGCCGACCTCCTACGCGATTCCGACGTCACCGGCGCAGCCAGCGAGATTCACCCTGATTTCGCCCAGCAACACCCGCTGCAGATTGCGGTCTGCCTTCGCAAGCTGATGTCGGGCGGCGAGTTCATGACGGTGGAGTTCTGCGGACGGCATATCGTCACGCAAGTGCTGGACGTCGATTCGCGCAATGCCCGCTTCGTCTTCGATGCCGGCAGCGTCGCCGCCGACAACCACGCTCTGCCCGTCGCGAACCGGCTGGTGTTTCGCAGCCTGCCTGGCGGCGTGCGCACCGAATTCACCATCGGGCGGGCCGAACCGATCGTCTTCGACGGACGCCTCGCCTACGAAGCCTCGTTCCCGGAAGTCCTGTATTGGGTTCAGCGGCGCGAGTACTTCCGCGTCCAGACACCGATGCTCGATCCCTACACCGCCGCCGGACGCTATGCCGAAGGCGATTCGTTCAGGGTCGAGTTGCAGGATCTGTCGCTGGGCGGGGTTGCGCTGAGAACCGCTGACGCCCGCTTCGGCGCCTTGCAGGCGGGTGACATCCTGCAGGACGTCACCGTGCGGCTGGGTGACTTCGGCACGCTCAAGCTCGACCTCGAAATCGTCTCGCCTCGCAAGACCCTCAGCGCGGCAGGCGAACCACGCTTCGTCATGGGCTGCCGGTTTGTCGCGCTGCCGGGGCCCGCCGAGCGGATGCTGCAACGGGCGATCACGCAACTGGAGACGAAGCGCCAGGCGCTCGTGTCGCGTCAATAGGGGGCGCCGGCGCGAAGGGCCTATTGCGCGCTGATCTTGTGCGGCTTGGTGGCCTTCTCGAGCTTGTTGTACTGGAACTCCGGAACCTGTTTCAGCGCGTCCTTCGTGGCGCCCGCCAGATACAGATTGCCGTCGTGAATCGTGAAGTGATCGATCGGAATCGCGACGTAGTGAATCCCCATCCCGAGGAAGCCGCCGATCGACAGCACCGCATAGGTGGCCTTGCGATCGGGCGCGATGATCAGGTCGTAGATGCTGCCGATCTTGTCGTTGTTGTCGTTGTAAACCGGTTCGTCGACCAGCGCCTTGCGCACGCTCCAGCCGTGCAGCAGGCCGTTGGTTTCTTCCACCGTGCCGCCTAGCGGTTGAACCCCGGCAATCTGCGCGCGAGCCGCCGGCAGCGCACAGGTGAACAGGAGCGCGCCGACGCACACGAGTGTCTTCGCTTTCATTGTCATCATGGTGATCCTTACCTTGGGTGAATGTCGAATTGCAGGTAGTCACCCGGTAGCACTTGCCATGCCCAGCCGGCGGCGCGCGGACCCGCCAACGCAAATCCTGTACGCCGGTTAAGATGCCTCGTGGACGCGCGCCATCTGGCTCGCCCCACGCCGTCGTCACGCTTTCGTTCGGCTCGCCACTCTCACCCTCGATCGATCACCACTCATGCGCGTTGGCGATGAATGCCCTGCTCCGGCGCTCGAATGCCGAAAACTGAGCAAAGCCTACGGGAGCGCGCGCGTCGTCCTCGCGCAACTCGATTTCACGCTCGATCCGGGCGAGTTCGTTGCGATCATGGGCGATTCGGGCGTCGGCAAATCGACGCTGCTCAATCTGATCGCGGGGCTCGACATGCCCGATAGCGGCGAGGTCCTGATCGACGGTACGCAGGTGTCCGGTCTCGACGACGATGCCGCCACGCGCTTGCGCCGGCAGAAGCTCGGCTTCGTCTTTCAGGCGTTTCACGTGTTGCCGCATCTGACGCTGGCGCAAAACGTCGCGCTGCCGCTGCTGCTCAATCATCTGCCGCCGGCGCACGCGCACGACATGCTGGCGGCAGTTGGCCTTGGCGGGCGCGGTGACGATTTTCCCCGCCAGTTGTCCGGCGGCGAATTACAACGCGTGGCGATTGCTCGCGCGCTGGTTCATCGTCCCCGACTGATTCTGGCGGACGAACCCACCGGCAATCTCGACCCGGATACCGCCCATGAAGTGCTGGCGCTGTTCCGCTCGGAAGCGAAAGCGAACGGCGCCGCGACCATGATGGTGACGCACTCGGAGGCGGCCGCGGCGGTTGCGGACCGCGTGCTGATTCTGAGCGAAGGCGGCCTGCACGCCGCGCGCCATGGCCGTGCGCAGCGGATTCGCTCACCTCATGAGTGACGTTGCGCCGGCACGGTCTGCGGACACGACAAGGAGTGCGCGGCTCACGCGCTGGCTGCTGGTCGCGGAATGGCGCAGCCAGCGGGGACGCGCCATCGTGGCCGTGGCGACCATCGCGCTCGGCGTGGCGCTCGGTTACGCGGTGCAGTTGATCAACAGCGCCGCGTTCAACGAATTCTCCGCGGCCGCGCGCAGTCTTTCGGGCCAGGCCGATTTGCAGGTGCGCGGCGCGCAGCCGACTTTCGACGAAGCGTGGTACCCGCGGCTTGCCGACCAGCCCGGCGTGGCGCTGGCAAGCCCGGTCCTCGAACTGGATGCCACCGTGCCGGGAAAGAGCACGCCGCTGAAGGTGCTCGGCATCGACGTTTTCAAAGCCAGCCAGATCGCGCCGGATCTCGTGGGCGTGCCGGCATCGCAAAGCCCGATGGACACGCTCGCCGACGACACCGTGTTTCTCTCGCCCGCGGCTGAGCAATGGTTGAACACGGGCATCGGCCAGCATATTGCGTTATTGAGCGGGACGGCAACGGTGCCGTTTCGGGTGGCCGGCGGCATCGTCAGGGCGCGACCGGGTCAACGCATCGCGGTGATGGATATCGCCGCCGCCCAGTGGCGCTTCGCGCGGCTCGGCAAGCTCTCGCGCGTCGACCTCGAATTGCAGCGCGGCGTCGATCGCGAAAGCTTCCGGCGCGATCTGCAGGCACGCCTTGGCCGTCAACTGGTGGTGTTCGAACCGCACGATGTCGAAAGCCGGACCGACCGCCTCTCCCGCGCGTATCGCATCAACATGAATGTGCTCGCGCTGGTTGCGTTGTTTACGGGCGCGTTCCTGGTGTTTTCGACCCAGGCGCTGAGCGTCGTGCGACGCCGTTCCCAGATGGCCATGCTGCGCGTGCTCGGCTTTACGCGCGGCCAGTTGCTGCGCCAGATCCTGATGGAGGGCGCGCTGCTCGGCGTGCTCGGTTCGCTTGCCGGCCTCGCGCTCGGTTATGCGCTGGCCAGCGCCGCGCTGCGCTTCTTCGGCAGTGACCTGGGCGGCGGCTATTTTCCAGGTGTGCGTCCGCGTATCGGGTTCGAACCCATCGCGAGCGCGATCTTCCTTGCCTTGGGCGTCGCCGTGTCGATCCTCGGCAGTCTCGCCCCCGCCATTGAGGCGGCCCGCGCCCGCCCCGCAGCGGCGTTGAAGGCCGGCAGTGAAGAAGGCGCGCTGGCGAGGCTCGCGACGCCGTGGCCCGCGCTGGGGTGTCTTGCGCTCGCCGCGGTGCTGACGCAAATGCCACCGGTTTTCGAGGCGCCGATTCTCGGTTATCTCGCCGTCGCGCTTCTGCTGGTGGGCGGCATTGCGTTGATGCCGCGCTGCACCGCCATGCTGTTCTCGGCGCTGGGCCGTTCGCGCGCGGGACGCAACGCGTCGACGAGCGGCGCGCTGGCGCTCGCGCGCCTCGCCAATGCGCCGGGCCAGGCATCGGTGGCGATGAGCGGCGTGCTGTCGAGCTTTGCACTGATCGTTGCAATGGCGATCATGGTGGCCAGCTTCCGCGTCTCCGTCGACGAATGGCTCGAGCATCTGCTGTCCGCCAATCTTTACGTACGCGTAGCGCCAAACGGCGACACCGCCGTGCTGAGCCTCGCCGATCAGGCCAACATCGCGGCGGTGAAAGGCGTCAAAACCGCCGCGTTCACCCGCGCCTCGCAAGTGACGCTGGATCCCGCGCGACCGCCGGTCACGCTGCTGGCCCGCGCAATCGACGCCGCCGATCCCGGCGCGAGTCTGCAAATGTCGGGGCCCGTGCTGCCGGAAACGGCGTTGCATGGCGCGACGCCGGTGTGGGTCTCCGAGGCCATGGTCGACCTGTACGGCTACCGGCTCGGACAGCAGGTCGATCTGCCGCTCGGCGGACGCAACCGGTCGTTTCTCGTGGCCGGCGTCTGGCGCGACTACGTGCGTCAGACGGGGGCCATCGCGTTGCGCCTCGCGGACTATCGGCGCCTGACTCACGACGCCAACGCGACCGACGTTGCGGTCACCGTCGCGCCCGGTGCAAGCGTCGACCTAGTGATGAGCGGGCTGCGCGCATTGCCCTTCGGCAGCGCATTGGAGTTCTCCCAGCCCGGCGAGATTCGCGCCCGCTCTTTGGGTATCTTCGACCGCAGCTTTGCGGTCACTTACCTGCTCGAAGCGGTGGCCATCGTGATTGGTTTATTCGGTGTGGCCGCAACCTTTTCGGCACAGACGCTGGCCCGTTCACGTGAGTTCGGCATGCTGCGCCACGTGGGTGTCACGCGTCGTCAGATACTCGCCATCCTCGCGAAGGAAGGCGGCATGCTGACGGCGCTCGGCATTGCGATGGGTTTCGTGCTGGGCTTTGCCATTAGTCTGATTCTGGTGTTCGTGGTGAACCCGCAGTCGTTTCACTGGAGCATGTCGCTGCATATGCCGTGGCTCACGTTGAGCGTGGTGGCGATGGTCATGCTGGTGGCCTCGTGCGCGACCGCCGTGGTCGCCGGACGCCGTGCGGTTTCGGTCGATGCGGTCCGCGCCGTAAAGGAGGATTGGTGATGCGCCTGGCACGCCTGATCGATACGACTGGTGTCTGCATCCTGGCCATTGCAGACGGAGCGATAAAGGCCGCACTCCGAATCGTTTTAAGGACGCATCGTTCGCGCGGTGTGTGTGTCGGGGGTCGCGTTGAGGTTCGCGTCGGTGTTTGCGTTGGGGTTCGCGTCAGGGTTCCCGTCAGGGTTCCCGTCAGGGTTCCCGTCAGGGTTCCCGTCAGGGTTCCCGTCAGGGTTCCCGTCAGGGTTCCCGTCAGGGTTCCCGTCAGGGTTC